>CADAPN010000012.1 GCA_902789835.1 Oscillospiraceae bacterium | reverse complement strand
TATGCTCTGACTGTGTATTGGATATATACATGATCTCCCTTATGAACCTTAACACAGTGTTCGGGAATGGAAACTCTCTCCTTAGTTGCTAAAGCCATATACAGCCTCCACTTATCTCAACGAAGTATAGTACGAGTATACTATACTTTCAAAAATGAAGCAAGCGTTTTTTTCAAAATTGTTTCGCTTGCTTCGACTTTTGCCAGTACTTATGTACTTTTTCAACTTGTCTTTTCTTGTATGTTATACTTTTTGAAAAGTTTAGGCTCAAGAATAAAGTAGAACAAAAAGCAACAAAAAACGCCCGACTTCTTACGAAATCAGGCGTTTTCCTGGAGCTGATAGCCAGATTCGAACTGGCGACCTCCATAGTGGCGACCGAGAAGGGACTTGAACCCTCGACCTCCGGCGTGACAGGCCGGCGTTCTAACCAGCTGAACCACTCGGCCACAGCTCCGCTAATATAGCAGATTAAAACCGATTTGTCAACACCTTTTTTCAAATTTTTGAAAAAAGCCGCTGCCTCTCAGGGCAGCGGCGTCAACATATACGCATTAAAGCTTGCTGATTTCGGCTTCGATCTCTTTGGCGACGCTCTCCGGAACAATCTTTTTGGACACGACCAGATCGAAGATCTCCCCACAAGTTTTTTTGTTAAAAAGTTTGATGGGGTATTTCATCAGATTAGGTGCTTTGGCTTTGATGATGGCTGCGCACTGAGCGTTGTCAAAGCACTCCTTCACGGTCATGCTTCTGAAGTTCATAAAATACACTCCTTTCACTTTTACCTGTACTTACCTATTCAGAATCATTCAAGAATCTGAATTAAATGCATTTTAGCACAGAAGATCGAAAGAGTCAACAAAGAGTCAAAAAAGAGTCAACAAAGGAAACAGATTCCTGAGATCTAAAGAGAAGTCACCTTGCCGGTCAGCAGCTGGTCCCGTCATCCAGTGCTTTTAGGACCGCCTCCGCGCAGCGCATCCCGTCGACGGCGGCCGAGGTGATCCCGCCGGCATAACCGGCGCCCTCCCCACAGGGGTAAAGCCCCGAGAGCGCAGAGGAGAAGTCGGTGCCGCGAAGAATCCGAACCGGGGAAGAAGAACGCGTTTCCGGCCCGGTGAGAACGGCGTCCGGCGCGTCGAAACCTGTGAGTCTGCGGCCGAGCTCGGGGATCGCGGCACGGAGCGTATCACAGATGATATCCGGCAGAAGCTGTCCAAGATCGGTCCAGACCACGCCCGGACGGTAGCTCGGCTGTATAGAGCCGGGACCCCGGCTTGGCTGGCCTGCAAGAAAATCTCCGACCAGCTGGGCGGGAGCCGCGTAGGTCCCGCCGCCGAGACGGAAGGCAAGCTGCTCAAGTTCCCGCTGCCAGTACATCCCGGCGAGGACCCCTTCACCGGGGAAATCCTCGGGTTTTACACCGACCAGAAGGGCAGAGTTGGCATTCTCCCCGTCCCGGGCGGAATAGCTCATCCCGTTCGTGACGACTCCGCCGGTTTCTGAGGCGGCGGCGAACACCTGCCCGCCGGGGCACATGCAGAAGGTGAAAGCGCTCCTGCCGTTGGGCAGATGGACGTGGAGCCCGTAGTCGGCGGCGGGAAGTGAACCGCGCTCGCGTCCGTACTGGGCAATGTCAATGGCTTTCTGGCTGTGCTCAATCCGCACACCCATGGCAAAAGCCTTGCGTTCCATCGGGATTCCCTGATGATGGAGAACCTCAAAAGTGTCACGGGCGGAGTGACCGATGGCGAGAATTGCATGCCGGCAGGGGAGATGATACTCCCGGCCGTCCGGCCCGGATACCGCGAGTCCGGACAAGGCAGCACCCTCCGACTGCAGAGCGGTCATCCGGTGGCCGAAACGGACTTCGCCGCCGAGGGAGATGATCTCACGGCGGATCTCCTGCACGACACCGATCAGAATGTCGGTCCCGATGTGCGGCTTTGCATCATAGCGCACGGACTCCGGTGCGCCATGGAGCGCAAACTGATCCAGCACCCAGGAGATCCGGGGATCGTGCGTACCGGTATTGAGTTTCCCGTCCGAGAAGGTTCCCGCGCCGCCTTCCCCAAACTGGACGTTATTCTCCGTGTCCAGCGGCCCTCCGGCCTGAAAACGGTCAATGGCCTGACGGCGGGAGAGGGCGTCCTGCCCGCGTTCCAGGACGATGGGACAAAGCCCGGCTTTTGCGAGGACAAGCGCGGCAAACATCCCCGCCGGCCCGAAGCCGATTACCACGGGGCGCTCTTCGGAAGAGCAGGAGGGAACAACATAGGGCACCGAATGATCCGGCGTGACATCCCGATTCCTGCAGCGGCGCAGAAGCTTTTCCTCGTTTCCCTGCACCGTGACGCCCACGGTGCAGACAAAATGGATGCGATCTTTCTTCCTCGCGTCCAACGAGCGTTTCTTCAGGACGCAGCCGAGAATCTGCTCCGGTGAAATGCGGAGCTTGTCTGCGGCGCGGGCCGGGAGACAGGAAGCGTCTTCCCGGGGATCCAGACTGAGGTTGTGTACGAGAATCATGCGCCGAGCCTCCCCGCAAGCCGCCCGCTTGCCCAGGCCCACTGCAGGTTGAAGCCGCCGCAGGGCCCGTCGATATCCAGCACTTCTCCGCAGGCAAACAGCCCTGGATGGATCCGGCTCTGCATCGTCTTCGGATCAAAGCCCTCGGTGAGCAGGCCGCCGGCGGTGACCTGGGCCACGTCAAAGCCATCCACGCCGCGAACCGGCAGGCAGAAATCCGTGCAACGGCCGGCTGCACGCCGAAGCTCTTCTTCCGAGAGGGAAGAGAGCGGGACGGAGGCGGAGATTCCGGCTGCCTTCACGACAATGCGGCCGAGACGGTTGTGGAGCATGCCGGTGAAGAGCTCTGACGCCTCAAGATCGGGAAACTGTTTCTGCCGTGCCTGGAGCAGACGGAAAACGGCATCCTCGTCAAAGGGAAGCAGCTGAAGATGCAGAAGCTGGTCATCGCCGCCGAAGGAGACGGCACGGGAAAGGTCAAAGCCCGCCGGTCCCGAGATTCCGGTTTCGGTAAACTGGACTTCTCCGGTGCTGCGCGCAAGAGAACTGCCGTGCCGCGTCAAATGCAGCGAAGCCTGAACCCGTATGCCCTTCAGGGCACGCGGATACTCCGGATCCGTGAGAATCCGCGTCAGAGAGGGATACAGGGAAGAGCGCCTGTGGCCGAGAGCCTTTCCCAGCCGGTATCCGTCGGTGACGCCGCCGAGCTTCGCGCCGGCCGCTCCGCCGCAGGCGAGAATCACGGCATCGGCATGAAGCTTTTCCGTACCGCTGCGCAGAGTGTATCCGGCTCGGTCCGGCCGAATTTCCTCGACGGGGAAGGAGCAGCGCTGTTCAACCCCGGCGCGGTCCAGCCCGAAGCGCAGAACGTCCAGCACACTGTTGGAGGAATCCGACAGGGGATAGATTCTCCCGTCCGGCTCGGTGGTGGTCAGGAGACCGAGATGGGCAAAAAACCGCTGGGTATCGACGGAACGAAAATGAGAGAGCGCATAGGCGGCAAAAGAAGGATCCGTACCGAAATAGTCAGCCGGGCCGGCATCCCGATTGCTGAGGTTGCAGCGCCCGTTTCCGGTGGCAAGGAGCTTTCGCCCGAGACGCTGCTGGCGTTCCAGCAGGAGAACATGGCGGCCGGGGACATCTGACGCGGTAAGCGCGGCGATCATACCGGACGCACCGCCGCCGACAACGGCGATGACGGAATAATGAGGATGCATGGCAAATACCTCCGAATCAGGAAAATGATCAGATCGATTCCGCCAGAACGGGAAGCGCCTGTTCCAGCATGGAAGAATCCAGGGAAGAGTAGTTGAAAATGAAGGTGTGTTCCGGCGCGTTGTCCGGATTCCGGTAATAGGCCGAGATCGGGAGAAGATTGACCCCGCGGGATGAAAGCAGAGCCCGCAGTTCCGCATCCGAGCGCCGGGTATCGAGCTTCAGCAGGAAGTGCAGCCCGGAATCCCGTTCCTGTACATCAATCCGGTCGGCGATGGGGGAGGCGGTAATCTGCTGCAGAAGCTGCTTGCGCAGCCGGGCATAGAAGAGACGCATCCGGTTCAGGTGCTTTTCAAAATAACCCTCTGAAATAAAACGGGCCAGGGTATACTGGTCAAAGGTGGAAACGGTACAGGAATAAAATGACAGCCGGCTGTAATACTCGTTTGCCAGTGCGGGGGGAAGAACCATATAGCTGATGCGGATGGTAGAGGCGATGCTCTTCGAGAACGTATTGATGTAGATGACCTGTCCGTGCTCATCGATGCTCTGGAGAGAGGGAATCGGCCGTCCGGTGAGGCGAAACTCGCTGTCATAGTCGTCTTCAATGATGTAGCGGCCCGGCTGCTCATCGGCCCAGGAGAGCAGCTCATACCGCCGTGAGATCGGCATGGTGATGCCGGTTGGAAAATGATGGGTGGGGCTGATGTGGGCGATATCGGCCCCGGCGGAAAGAAGGCCGGAGACGGTGATGCCGGATTCGTCCATCGGCGCCCAGCGGCATTCCACCCGGTGAGAGGCATAGATCTGTGCAATCTTGCGATAGCCGGGATCCTCCAGGCAGAACACCCGCTCCGCGCCCAGAAGCTGAATCAGAAGGCCGTAGAGGTACTCGGTGCCGGCGCCGACCACGATCTGGTCCGGATCCACATTCATCCCACGGAAGGATTTGAGATGCAAGGCAATAGCGGAACGCAGTTCCGAAACGCCGCCGCATGGGGAGGCGATCAGCAGCTCCGAGCTCTTGTCGTTCACCGTCTCCCGAAGAAGATGTGTCCATACCGAAAAGGGGAAACGCTCCGGGGGCGTGCGGTTCCCGGAGAGATCAAGAGTATAGCCGCTCTCATGCCGGGGAAGACGGATGTCGGTGGTGTTTGCGCTCACGCGCACCGAATCGGGATGGGTGAACTGTGAGACAAAATAACCCCGCTTTGGCTCGGAGAATACATATCCCTCGTCCATCAGGCGACCGTAAGCCGCTTCGACGGTGATGGAGCTGACGCCGAGATTTCCGGCGAAACTGCGTTTTGACGGGAGATGAGCCCCGGGAGGGAGCCGCCCGGAGAGAATGTCTTCGCGCAGACAGCTTACCAGCTGCTCGTACAGCGGGATGGAAGCTGTGGAAGACAGAGTATAGGTAAGCACGGCGGACACCTCCTTCTGGCATGAGAGAACAAGCATAATATTGTGGCTGAATCATGCCAGAGAAATCATACCATTTTCCGGGGAAAAGGGCAAGCGGGAAAGCGGAAAAGGATGTCATGACAATTTGGGAAAGCTGTCAAACGAGCCTTGGCAATTTCTTACAAAATCCGAAGAAGGATTTCTACATTTTTTATAAAATTGTTGATTGTGATTGAAAAAACAGACACAAATCGGTAAAATAAACAAGTAAAAGGGGGAGAGCATGATCTGTGAAAAACGGGTCACAAAAAGGATACACATTCTAATTAGGGGGGAATTGTAACACCAATGAGAGACCTGAAACATCTGCAATACTTCGAAGATCTCCTTCAGGTGGCCAACAACGCGCTGATCACCCAGGCCAGGGAAGAAGGAAAAGTCTGCGTTGCCTACACCTGTGAAAATGTTCCGGAGCCGCTGCTGAATCTGGACGGTGCGTTTTCCATCCGCCTCCATGCACCCCATACGGGGTCAATGGACATCGCGACCTACTACATGACAAACCTCCTGTGCGAGCCGAGCCGCGCGCTGCTCGAACGCGCGATCGAAGGCGGTTTCAATTTTGCCGACTGCGTGATTACCCCGGACGGCTGCACCATGATGAACCGCGCGGTGGAAAACATGGAACTGCTCAAGACCATGGGGAAGGACAATCCGAACTTTTTCCATGAATACATGGAAATTGCGTTCAAAAACACGGAAAACGATGTGAACCTGGCCGTTCTGCAGTGCACGAACCACATTCTCACTCCGCTGCATGAAAAGTACGGCATCGACGTCTCGGACGCGGCGATTCGCAAGGCGGTTGCGGAGCACAATGAAATCTGCCGTCTGATCCGGGCGATCGGCGACTTCCGCAAGGAGGACAGACCCCGGATTACCGGCTATGAGTATCATGTGATCACATTGGCGAGCTATGTATGTCCCAAGCACCTGATCAAGGCGAAGCTGGAGGAGACCTTGGAAGAGCTGAAAACCCGCGAACCGGATGAGAAGCAGCCCTGGCGTGCGCGAATCCTGCTGGTCGGCTCCGAGGTGGACGACAGTGACCTGATCAAGCTCATCGAGGAACAGGGGGCGTTTGTCTGCTGTGACCGCTTCTGCTTCGGCTCCTATCCCGGACGCAGCGAGATTATCCTGAATGACGAAGAAGACGCGCTGACCCAGGTCTGCCGTCACTATATCCAGAACTGCCAGTGTCCGCGTATGATGAACATGGAAAAGGTCTACGGACGCAAGCAGTATGTGGCGGACCTTGCAAAGGAGTACAAGGCGGACGGCATCATCTATGAGCAGGTGAAGTTCTGCGACCCCTGGGCCTATGAGAGAACCCTCGGCTCTGCCATGCTGAAGGACGACTACGGCTACCCGGTGCTGTCGGTGGACCGTCCCTACAGCATCGCGTCCTCCGCCGGACAGATGAGGACCCGTGTGCAGGCCTTTGTAGAGAGCATTGAGATCAAGTCCATTCAGAGAGGTGGGAAAGCATGAAGACAGTGCAAAAGGTCGTAAATCCCGTCAGACGCGCCGGCGAGCAGTCCCCCGGCAAGATCTATGATGCAAAACTGAAAGTGCGTGCCCGCCGTGAGTGGCGCGGCGTGAAGGATACCTTCTACGATTATACCCGCTGGCTCTATCTGATGTCCGTTCTCGGACGCTTCATCATCGTCCCGTGCAACGTCAAGGGCTTCTTCCGCTATCGCTGGATGATGAGCTACCTGTTTGTCCCCCACGGGATGGACAAGTTTACCGTCGGCCTTCGTGATGAGGCGCTGCGGATTGCCCATACCTCCTTCAACTTCGTCATCGCTGACGTGACCCAGGCGATTGCAAACTGCTTCCGCGGCGACAGGCGCGTCGGAAATGACAAGGCCTATTCCGATGCCTGTGTCGTGACAGATGAAAACTCCATGGTCACCTTCATGATGGGCTTCGACACGAAGAAGGTTCACACCATCCTGCGTGAAGTCCCCACCATGTTTGCCTCGAATATCTTCCACCAGTTCAACGTCATGCACTACCTGGACATTGCCCAGCAGTATGGGATCAGCGGCGATGTCTGCCCCATGCCGGAGGCGGAAGCGGGCATCTCCATCGATGACGACTTCTGCGTGCTGGGCTGCTGTGCCGTCCAGAACAACACCACCTGCGACGGCTCGCTGATGGGCAACGGCATCATCGCCAAGCGCCTGGAGCGGGAATACGGAATCCCGACCTTCCAGCTGGCGACCCCGCTCAGGCATAAGGAGCCGGACGTCATGGACTATGCGGCCCAGGAGATCAAAAACGCCATTGCCTTCGTCGAAGAGCATACCGGCGTGAAGTGGGACTGGGACATCTACTTCCAGGCGGCCAAACGTGTGAATGACGCCACCCGTTGCCGCATCGCCCAGATGGAGATTAACTCCACCCCGTACCCCCAGTTCTTCGGCGCGGCCTTCAGCCTTTACAACGACACCAACTACATGGGCAACTCCGGCCGCAACGCCGACTTCGTCAAGATTGACCACAAGCTCCTGGCCCTGGCCGAAAAGGGCTACCGGGAGAAGCGGATGTACGCCAAGGAATACCGCCACCGAGCCATCGTCTGGGGCGTGCAGCCTCAGTATGTCATTGATATGCTCTACTGGCTGGTTCAGTGCTGGGGCGTGGTGCCGCTGACCGATATGCTTTCCGTGATCAACACCGACATGATTGCCGACGAGGATACGCCGGAGAACCGGGAACAGGCCTATCGCGACATGGCCATGCTCAACATGGAGATGATCATGCGCAACCACACCCACGGCGGCTACAAGGTCCTGCTGGACGAGCTGTGGGAGCTCTGCGAAAAGATGAACGCCGACATGGTCATGATGTGGGAGCATATGAGCTGCAAGGCACTGACCGGCATGCACGGCATGTTTGAGGAACAGGCCCGTGAGCGCGGCATCCACATTATGTGGGTCTCTCATGACCTCTGCGACCCGCGCGTGTTCACGCGCCAGGCGATCCGTGATCAGGTGAATGCCTACATGCGCACCGTCATGCGGGAAGAGCCGCTGGATCCGTCGCTGGAAAACATTCCCGACAACGAAGCGTATTAAGAAGGGAGCTGGAATCGATGTCGAAGTTTGTCAAAATCCCGCTGGTTCTGCTTGGAACCGTTCTGGGTTTCTTTGCGGTCACCTTTACGGTCTATTTCTTCAATCTGGACATGAAGGCCACCTCGCTGCTGGCTCCGTTCCTGGAGAAGTGGTACGATCGCCTGGAGCGCAAGCAGTATATCTGATCCTCCGAACCGTTGTGTCAGGAGAAGCGTCCCCCTGGCACATCCCGAATCGGGCCTTGCACTTCGGAATCCCAAAGACCTCCGCCGCCGGCGGAGGTCTTTTGCCGCAAATTGGACCTTGCACTTCATGGAAGAAAAGACTATAATATATAAAGTTTGAAACCAATTACAAAGCGAGGCATTAATTGAAAATGGCAAAAAAGCAATTCAAGGCAGAATCCAAGCGTCTTCTCGACCTGATGATCAACTCGATCTACACGAATAAAGAGATTTTCCTGCGTGAGATTATTTCCAACGCATCCGATGCGATTGACAAGCTCTGCTACCTGTCGCTGACCGACGACACCGTTGGCCTGAACCGGGATGATTTCCGGATCGACATCATTCCGGACAAGGACGCCCGTACCATCACCGTGCGGGACAACGGCATCGGCATGACCATGGCCGAAGCGGAGAACAACCTCGGCGTCATTGCCAAAAGCGGCTCCTTCCAGTTCAAGGGTGAGATGGACGGCGAGAAGGCAGAGAACGAAGACCTCTCCATCATCGGCCAGTTCGGCGTAGGCTTCTACTCCGCGTTTATGGTCGCCGACGAGGTAACCGTGATCTCCCGCAAGTTCGGTGAGACCGAGGGCGTGAAGTGGACAAGCAAAGGCGTGGACGGCTATACCGTCACGGCCTGTGACCGCGATACCGTCGGCACCGACGTCATCATGCACATCAAGGAAGACACAGACGACGAGGTTTACGGCTCCTACCTGGAAGTCTGGAAGATCAAGGCTCTGGTGAAGAAGTATTCCGACTATGTCCGCTGGCCCATCTGCATGGACATCGAGCACCAGGAGCGTTTTGAGACCGAAGAAAAGAACGACGACGGCTCTCCCAAGTACGAGTATCGTATGGTGACGGAGAACGAGGTCGTGAACTCCCGCATCCCCATCTGGCAGCGGGCAAAGTCCGAGGTCACGGACGACGACTGCATCGCCTGGTACAAGGAAAAGAACCGCGACCGCAAGGATCCCTGCGCGCTGGTACGCATCAACGCCGAGGGTGCGGTGAGCTATAAGGCGATGCTCTTCGTCCCGGGCGAACAGAATGAAAACATCTTCTCCGGCGACAACAAGGGCGGTATCACCCTGTACTCCAACGGCGTCATGATCATGGAGAAGTGCGACAAGCTGGTGCATGAGTATTTCGGCTTTGTCAAGGGCGTCGTGGATTCGCCGGATCTGTCGCTGAACATCTCCCGTGAGATCCTCCAGCATGACCGTCAGCTTCGCATCATGGGCCAGAACATCGAAAAGCGCATCAAGTCCGAGCTGGAGAAGCTCATGCGCGAAGACCGTCCGAAGTATGAGGAGTTCTTCAAGAACTTCGGCGTCGATCTGAAGTGCGGCGTCTGCGACGAGTACGGCCGGTACAAGGATTTCCTGCGCGACCTCCTGATCTTCTGGACCGCGGAGGACAAGCAGGTGACCCTGAAGGAATATGTCGAGGCCATGCCCGAGAGCCAGCAGAAGATCTATTACGCTTCCGCCGACACCCTCAAGCGCGCCGTCTCCCTCCCGCAGTGCGAGGAGGTGCGTAAGCGCGGCTATGAGCTTCTTTATCTCACAAGCCCGCTGGACGAAATGGTCCTGGAGAATCTCCGTGAGCAGGACGGCAAGAGCTTCTGCAACGTCGTAACGGACGACCTCGGCTTTGAGACCGAGGAAGAGAAGAAGGCCGCCGAAGAGCGCGACATCGAGAATAAGGAACTGCTGGACTTCGTGAAGGAGTCCGTGGGAGAGACGATCTCCAAGGTCAAGCTCTCCAACCGCCTCTCCACCCGCCCCTGCGCCCTGACCACCGAAGGCGGCGTGACGCTGGAGATGGAGCGTTACTTCCGTGCCGGTCCCTCCGAAGAAATGCGGAAGGTCCGCGCCACACGTGTTCTGGAGCTGAACCCCGAACACCACGCGTTCCAGACGCTGCGCGACGCTTACGCTTCCGGCGACAAGGAGCGCGCAGCCTCCCTGGCAAAGATTCTTTCCACCCTCGCTGCCCTCGCTGCCGGTGACGACATCGAGGACGCCGGTGAGTTTACCGATCTGGTCTCCGCTCTCTTCTGATGGAAAAACCAAGACTCGGCATTTATATCCACATTCCGTTCTGCGCCTCAAAGTGCGGCTACTGCGATTTCTATTCGCTGGCCGGCTGTGAAAAGCAAATGCCCATCTTCCACCGCGCGCTCATTGATCACCTGGTGGAATCGGCGCCGTCGATCCGCAACTACGAGGTGGACAGCATCTACTTCGGCGGCGGCACGCCGAGCTATTACGGGGCCGAGCGCCTGCTGGAGCTTTTCGACGTGCTGAAGCTGAACGGAAACGTGCGCGTCGACACCGAGGTGACGGTGGAGTGCAACCCAGACTCCATGAACTTCAAGGAGCTGCGCGAGCTTCGCGAGGAGGGGGTAAACCGCCTCTCCATCGGTGTCCAGGCGATGCAGGACGACCTGCTCAAGATGATCGGCCGCCGCCACAACACCGAGCAGGCGAGGGAAGCCTACCTTGCCGCCCGCCGCGCCGGTTTTGACAACATTTCCCTGGACCTGATGTACGGGCTGCCGAGCCAGACCAAGCGCGACTGGGCGGAGAGCCTGGCCCGCGTGGTGGAGCTGCACCCGGAGCACATTTCCTGCTACGCCCTGAAGCTGGAAGAGGGGACGCCCATGTACGACGCGTACCGCAACTCCCCGATCCTCCCGGACGATGACGAGCAGGCGGACATGTACTCCTATGCGGCCCAGATGCTGGAGCGCTACGGCTACCGCCAGTATGAGATCTCGAACTTCTGTGCCCCCGGCTTTGAGAGCCGCCACAACCTCAAGTACTGGGAGCTCTCGGACTACATGGGCTTCGGCCCAGGCGCCCACTCCTGCGTCGGAAACCTCCGCTACTCCTTTGTGCGCGACCTGAAGCAGTATGTCTACGGCGTCTCGCGCAAGGTCTCCATCATCGACGAGTATGAGGAGATCTCGCCCCTGGAGCGCAGTGTGGAGTATCTGATGCTGGCCATGCGCACCAACCGCGGTGTGGAGGAGCGGGAGTACCGCATCCGCACCCAGAGCGACTGGAAGCCGATCCTGCGCTGCCTGGAGGCCTTTCGGGAAAAGGGATGGGCGGTATGCGAGGAAGACGGCCGCTGGCACTTCACCGTGACGGGCTTCCTGCTGTCTAACCGCCTCATCGCGATCCTCCTGGACGCCCAGGCCGGCGCGCGCCTGGATACCACGCCCTGGATGTACCGGCCCGACCGGGAAGAGCGGCGCCTGAACCTTCCGAAAGGGGAGAGCGAGCTCTTCACCGAACTCTATGAACAGAAAGTAAGAAAATAAAGTGTAAAGTGTAAAGTGCAAAGTGCAATCGTGCGAAGCACACCGTAATTCCACTTTTCACATTCCACATTAAATGATGTACCGTAAACGCAAACGAATTTCCCACTTCGGCCAGAGGCTTCTGCTGGTTCTGATTACCCTCGCGATCCTCCTGCTGCTGGCCCTGGCCGGCTGCGCCTACTGGGGCTGGCGGGTGACCTCCTCCGAGACGAGCTTCCCGAACATGAGCCTGGACGGGATCCCCGTGGGCGGCCTCACGCGCGAGGAGCTGGCATTGCGCCTGACCGAGCAGCGCTGGCCCGGCCTGGAGGACTCCACCCTCACGGTGCTCTTTCCCCTGGACCTGAGCTGCACGCTGGACCGGAGCCAGGCCGGCGCCACCCGTTCTGCCGAGGCCACCGCCGACGCGCTCTGCCGCTTCGGCCATGACGGCGACTGGTTCGAGAACCTGGGCACCTACCTCCGCGCCTGGCTGCATCCGGGCTCCTTCGCCGTGGCGCTTCAGCCCCCGGAGCTGAACAAAACCTATATCACCGCGAACATCCGATCTGTGACCGACCGCTTCCAGGAGCTTACGGCGGACCGGGACACGACCCTGGACCGGGAACACGCCTGCCTGAGCCTTGTCAAGGGCGGCGGCAGCGTCCGCCTGGATCAGGACGCGATCCTTGCCGCGGTCTGTGATGCCCTGCTCGGCGTCGAGCAGCAGCTGACCTGGACCGAGGTCGCCGGCGATGTCCGCATGCCCGACTTTGAACAGGTCTACCGCGACGTGAATGTCGAGCCCCAGGACGCCCGCTTTGACGAGGCCTGGAATGTGGTCCCCGAGGTTGTGGGCTGCACCTTTGACGTGGCCGAGGCCGAACGGCTCTGGCGCGAAGCCCGCCCCGGCGCCCGGATCGCGGTTCCCCTGACCCTCTTTGAGCCCGAGGTGAAGGCCGCCGACCTGGAGGGCCTTCTGTACCGCGACCGGCTCTGCTTTATGACGACCAATTACTGGGACTCCGACTCTGACCGCATCGGCAACATCCACCTGGCGGCCGACTGCCTCAACGGCAAGGTGATCCTCCCGGGCGAGGTCTTCTCGTACAACGACGCCGTGGGTGAGCGCACCGAGGAGCGCGGCTACCGCTGGGCCGGGGCCTATGCCGACGGTGAAGTGACCACCGAGATCGGCGGCGGCATCTGCCAGGTAAGTTCCACGCTCTACTGTGCAGCCATGTATGCCCAGATGACCACCACCATGCGCCAGAACCACTGGTTCCCGGTGAGCTACCTCTCCATGGGCTATGACGCCACGGTAAGCTGGGGCGGCCCGGACTACCGGTTTAAAAACACCCGGGACTATCCCGTGAAGCTGAATGTCTACTACGACGACCACTCCGTGACCATCGAATTCTGGGGCACCAACGTGGACGGCAGTCATGTTTCCCCCTGGACCACCTCCAACGAGGTCTACGACGAACAGTGGGGCTGCCTCATCGGCTACTCCGTCACCGTCATCCGCAACATCCTTGACGCCAACGACAACCTGATCACCCAGATCCAGGAGCCCACGGGCATCTACCATCTCCACGACCACGAGATCGACTGGCCCGAAGCCAAGCTCCGCCAGGACGCCGCAGCGTCAGGCTGAGCTCCATATCCATTCGCTTCTGTCTCGCGTGGGACGAAAGCTCAGTCATTCCACCAGCCTTCCTTTTCGAAGAAGACCCGCTTCGCTGCGCTCTTCTTCGAGTATAAAGATTTCCCACATCCCGTATCTTCCCCCGAAAGGAGTAAACATACCCATGTCGAAAGAAACCTTCTTCATCACCACGCCGATCTACTACCCCTCGGACAAACTTCATATCGGCCACACCTACTGCACCGTCGCCACCGACGCCATCGCCCGCTACAAGCGGCTGCGCGGCTTCGATGTGATGTTCCTCACCGGCACGGACGAGCATGGCCAGAAGATCGAGGAGAAAGCGAAGGAAGCCGGCGTCACGCCCCAGGCCTTCGTGGATAAGATCGTCGAGGGTCCCGGCGGCATCCTGGACCTGTGGAAGCTCATGAACATCTCCAACGACCGCTTCATCCGCACAACCTATGATTACCATGTGGCGGCCATCCAGCGCATCTTCCGCAAGATGTACGACAACGGGGATATCTACAAGGGCGCCTACAAGGGCAAGTACTGCACCCCCTGCGAGAGCTTCTGGACCGAGAGCCAGCTTATAAACGGCTGCTGCCCGGACTGCGGCCGCCCCGTCCATGACGCCGAGGAGGAGGCCTATTTCTTCCGTCTTTCCAAGTATGCCAAACCCGTGCAGGAGCTCCTGGAGTCCGGCACCTTCCTTGAGCCTGCCTCCCGCGTCAACGAGATGATCAACAACTTCATCAAACCCGGCCTCGAGGACCTCTGCGTCTCCCGCACCAGCTTCAAGTGGGGCGTCCCCGTGGACTTTGACCCGGGCCACGTGGTCTATGTCTGGGTGGATGCGCTTTTCAACTACGCCACCGCCCTGGGGTACATGAATGACCGCTATGACGATTATGACAAATACTGGCCCCCGGTGAACATCGTCGGCAAGGAGATTGTCCGTTTCCACTCCATCATCTGGCCTGCCATGCTCATGAGCGTGGGTGAGCCGATTCCGAAGAAGGTCTACGGCCACGGCTGGCTCGTCATTGACGGCGGCAAGATGTCCAAGTCCAAGGGCAACGTCGTGGATCCCTACCTCCTGGCTGAAAAGTTCGGCGTCGACGCCCTGCGTTTCTTCCTGCTGCGCACCTTCCCGTTCGGCTCGGACGGAAACTTCTCCAACGAGCTCCTGATCAACACCATCAACTCCGACCTGGCCAACGCCTTCGGCAACCTCGTCTCCCGTACCGTCGCCATGGTGGAGAAGTACTTCGCCGGCACCGTTCCCGCCGAGAGGGAAGCCGGCGACCCGGATGACGAGCTTCTCGCGCTCATCCGCGAGACTCCCGAGCGCTACGCAAAGCAGATGGACGCGTTCCAGCTGCACCTCGGTCTCGAGGAAGTCTTCCGCCTGATCGGCCGCGCCAACAAGTACATCGACGAGACCACCCCCTGGATCCTCGCCAAGGACGAGACGAAGAAAGCCCGCCTCGCCGCCGTCATGGCCAACCTCCTCGAAGCCATCCGTGTCTCCCTGATCCTCCTGACCCCGTTCATTCCGGACACCTGCGCCAAGGCTTTTGAACAGATCGGTGCCGCGGAAGACGAGCGCGGCTGGGACAGCCTGTCCGCCGTACGCGGACACGAGATCACGGTTGCCCGGGGCGAGACCCTCTTCCCGCGCATCGACACGGCGAAGATGCTTGAGGAGCTCGAAGCCCTGCACAAGCCCGCCACCCCGCCAAGCAAGCCCGTCCTGCCCGACGTGACGATTGATGAGTTTTCAAAATGCGACATGCGCGTCGTGAAGATCCTGACCTGCGAGGCCGTGAAAAAGTCCGAGAAGCTCCTGAAGTTCACCCTGGACGACGGCTCCGGCAAGGAGCGCACCATCCTCTCCGGCATCCATAAGTTCTACGAGCCCGAGCAGCTGGTAGGGAAGAAGGCCGTGGCCATCCTGAACCTCCCGCCGCGCAAGATGATGGGGCAGGAGTCTAACGGCATGCTCCTCTCCGCGGTTAAAGAGGACGGAAAGGGCAACGAGGAACTGCACCTCATGATCGTCTCCGACGACGTCCCGGTGGGCGCCCAGCTCTGCTGAGTCCCGCTTCCCGCATTTCCCATTTAACATTTCTCATTTAACATTCCACGCAGGGGGTGATTCCATGAAGAAACAGCAGGGCGTCGTGCCCTTCCTGATCTCTCTGTTTATCATCGGCGGCCTGTACGAACCGGTGCTCCGTTTCCTTCGCTATTTGATGCACAGACCCTTCATGGGTCTTGAGTCCTTCACGCGCCTCCCCAAGGACCAGCTCCTGATGCTGGCGGTCTTCCTCTTCGGCTGCATTCTCTTCATAAGCTCGATTGTGAAGATGATCCGCTCGGCCCCTGCCGCGAAAGCCGCAGTAAAGGGACCTGCCCGGCCGCAACAGGCCGTTCGGACGCGGGAAACAGCCCGTCCGGCCACGGCACGCCCTGCGGCGGTGAAATCCCATCCTTCGATCAGGCTCCATGCCCCGGACCAGCCGGAGGCAGAGGAGGCGATTCACTGCGCCCATCTGACGGGCCGTGCCAAGTACATGGAGCAGCTTGAAAGCTTTCTGAGGACCGGACTGATTGACCGAAACGAATACAGAATTCTGAAGGAACGTTACATGAATCTGGACATTCCGGACGATTACCATTGAATAAGAGGCTTCGGCACACCAGACACCGGCGGGGAAAACACCCCGCCGGTTTTCCTGTTTCCGGCGACGAGAAGAATCTTCAGAATTCTTATGTACCTTCGGAGATTCCTCAATGCTATAATATAGATCAGATCATGAAAGAGACTGTTTCGGGCGAACAGGAAGCTTTCTTGCGGCGGCCCGGAAAAACAATTTCTTAATTTTGAAAACAGCTGTTGCAATTTGATCCAAAGTGTAATAGAATTGTAACCAATCGAAAGCAGTTTTACATTTTTGTAATCCCGGAGGGTATGGATATGAAGAATACGAAGAGAGTTCTGCTGAGCCTTCTTGCGGCGGTCATGCTGTTTGGCTGCTTTGGGGTAATGGCCAGTGCGGATGGTGATTATATCACATACACGGTGAAAGGCGGAGACACAGCCCTTGGGATCTGTGAAGGCTTGAAGATCGACTTTTTTGCAAATCAGGCGTGGATCAGCGAAGTGAACGGCATCGGAAGCTACAACAATATCAAGGTGAATCAGGTGCTGTATCTGCCGACCTTTGACACCTCGAAGGACCTAGCCCGTGCCAACAGAGTCAAAGAAGAGATCAAGAAGGCCTCGGCGGCAGCAAAGCCGGCTGTCGTGACTTCCGCTGCCCCCGCGGCCGTGGGGACGACAACCATGGGCGACAGTGTTGTCAGTTATCTTGTCAACTACAAACTGCAGCCGGGAGAAACCGTCGCGGATGTCTGCGCCAAACTGGGCGTTGATTTCAACGCGAATGCCGAGAAAATCAAAAAGCTTTCCGGGATTACCAACTACTACCATGTCCCGGCAGGCCAGATTGTTGTGATTCCGAGCTCAACGGTCCCCCAGGGGAGCAGCTACACCCAGATTGTTGCCCATAAGGTCAAAGCCGGCGAGACCGCCGCGATTATCTGCGGCCAGTATAAGCTGGACTTGGCCAAGGTGGAAGGACAGCTGAAAGCCCTGAACAACACAGAGAACCTGAGCCGGATCAGCGTCGGTCAGATTTTCTATCTGCCGGTTGCGGTCGGAACGGCAAGCGCACCGAGCGGCACGGCGGCCACAGCTGCCAAGCCCGCCGCGAACAACAGCAATGCGGCGGTGGTGTCCAACGGAACAGCCGCTGCGACCACGGCGGGGGACAGCATCGTCAGCTATCTTGTGAACTACAAGCTGCAGACGGGTGAAACCGTCGGCTCCGTCTGCGCAAAGCTGGGTGTGGACTTTGACGCGAATGCCGAAAAGATCAAGAAGCTTTCCGGTTTCTCCAACTACTATCATGTTCCCGCGGGGCAGATGATCGTGATTCCCTGCACGTCGGTTCCCCAGGGATACAGCTACACCGCGATTGTTGCCCACAAGGTCAAGGGCGGCGAGACCGCCGCGACCATCTGCGGCCAGTATAAGCTGGACTTCGCCAAGGTGGAAGGACAGCTGAAGGCCCTGAACAACACAGAGAACCTGAGCCGCATCAGTGTCGGCCAGACCTTCTATCTGCCGGTACCCGGCGGCACAGCTGCCGCGGCAGTGAACAACGCAAGCGCGACCGCAGGCAGCGCGGCTTCGGGCGGAAGTACCGCTGCCGTTACGGGTCAGATTTACAGAATTACACCGCAGAGCTCGGCACACGGCACCTTTGTGACCCAGGTCGGCGGACAGAATTCGACCACAGCCCCTGCCGGAAGCGATGTGAAGATCATCGCAGAGCCCGAGAACGGCTATAAGGTCTACTCCATCACGGTCACGAAAACCGGCACAAATCAGGCCTTCCCGGTGGGTGATGCGTATTTCATCATGCCGAACTGTGACGTCACGGTTACGGTCAGCTTCAAAACCGTACAGTGATTCCGGCCTGACCCCGTCAGAAGACCCGATCTCAAAACCCAAGAGAACAGTTGCGCGCCTGCCGGAGAAAGGATCCGGCAGGCGTTTTTCGGCTTGCTTTTCATAGGCGGGTATGGTATTTTATAGAAAGAAAAAAGAAGAAGGCGTTTGCTTTCAAACCTACGGCAGGAGGGATGAAATATGGTCTTCGGAATGATGCAGATGTCTGTTTTCTGGCTTATTGCCATGGTGGTGCTGCTGGTCATTGAAGCCGTCGTACCGGGCCTGATCTCGATCTGGTTTGCGCTGGGGGCACTGGCGGCTCTGATTTCCGCGCTCTTCCACGCCCCGATCTGGCTGCAGATCGTCTGGTTTGTTGCGGTGTCGGTGATTGCGCTGATTCTGACCAGGCCGCTGGTCCGGAAATATGTCAACGGACGGATTACGCCGACCAACGCGGACATGGTCATCGGGAAAGACGCCGTTGTCACCGAGGCAATTGACAATCTCCATTCAAGGGGCTCGGTCCTGCTGGACGGAAAGACCTGGACCGCCCGCATGGACCGGGAAGATGAAAGCGCGGAATCGGGTGAAACGGTCCGCGTCCTTCGGATCGAAGGCGTCAAGCTGATTGTCGAAAAGCGGGCCTGAGCGCATTTCTGCCGGGAAACCGAAGAACAGATCTGACCCGTCTTACAATGGAAGCATACAAAGTGTAATCAATAATAGAAACAAAACAATTAGGAGGCTATGTTATGGGACCTGTAGTACTTGTATTGATTCTGCTGCTGATTGTCATTCTGGTGCGGAACATCCGCATTGTGCAGCAGGCCAAGGCGTATGTGGTAGAGCGTCTGGGCGCCTATAAGACGACCTGGAACGTCGGCATTCACTTCAAGGTACCGTTCATTGAGCGTGTGGCCAAGATTGTCACCCTGAAGGAGCAGGTGGCGGACTTCCCGCCCCAGCCCGTGATTACGAAGGACAACGTCACGATGCAGATCGATACGGTTGTCTATTTCCAGATCACCGACCCGAAACTCTACACCTACGGCATTGAGCAGCCCATGGTTGCCATCGAGAACCTTGCCGCGACAACCCTGCGTAACATCATCGGCGACCTGGAGCTTGACCAGTGCCTGACCAGCCGTGACATCATCAATACCCAGATGCGTTCGATTCTGGACGAAGCGACGGACCCCTGGGGAATTAAAGTCAACCGTGTCGAGCTGAAGAACATTCTCCCGCCGAAAGAAATTCAGAACGCGATGGAGAAACAGATGAAGGCAGAACGTGAACGCCGTGAAGCAATCCTGAAGGCGGAAGGCGAGAAGCGCGCGGCGATTCTGGAAGCGGAAGGCGAAAAGGAATCCGCCATTCTCCGTGCCGACGCCAAGAAGCAGCAGCAGATTCTCGAAGCGGAAGGCCAGGCGGAAGCAATCCTGAAGGTTCAGACGGCCACCGCCGAAGGGATCCGCCTCATCAATGAAGCGTCTCCTTCTGAGGCGGTGCTGAAGATCAAGGCGCTGGAAGCCTTTGCCAATGCCGCAAACGGCCAGGCGACGAAGATCATTATTCCCAGCGAGATTCAGGGACTGGCCGGACTGGCTGCCGGCGTCATAGAAAGCGTGAAAGAGGAAAAGTAAGAACCATGACCGAACTTGTCAGAACCTTTCTGACCCGATACGGAATGCTGGACCCGGACCTCAATATCCGGACTCTGGCGGATCAGATGAAGCAAGAAATGGAACGGGGACTTCGGGGAGAGCAGAGCTCTTATCCCATGATTCCAACTTACCTGAAGACGACAGGAAAAATCCCGGAGGGGCAGTATGTCGCGGTGATTGACGCGGGCGGAACCAATTTCCGCAGCGCGCTGGCTCACTTTGAAAACGGACGCTGCATCGAAGAGCGAGTAAAGAAAACCGGCATGCCCGGGATCGGACAGCCGGCAACATGGGCGGAGTTCATTTCGTTTGTGGCGGATGCCATCGAGGATCTTATGCCCCTGACAGACCGGATCGGGTTCTGTTTCTCGTACTCCGCGGAGATCACACCCGAAATCGACGGAAGGGTTGTCTGCATCGACAAGGAAGTGACCATCACCGGCTGCGAGGGACAGCTGGTCGGAGAAAGCCTGTGCGCAGAGCTTGCCCGGAGAGGATATCCCGGGAAACGTGCCGTCATTCTCAACGATACGGCGGCCGTTCAACTCGGTGGCATGGCCAAGCACCTGAAAGACGGCTACGCAGGCTGTTTCGGACAGGTCAGCGGGACCGGGACCAACACCTGCTGCACGGTGCCGGGAGAAAAGATCGCGAAACTCGGGGCTGCGGCCCACGACATGATCGTCAATCTCGAATGCGGCATGTACGACGGCCTGTCCCAGGGCCGATTCGATAAGCAGCTGGATCTTCAGAGCCACAACCCCGGACAAAAGCGCTTCGAAAAAATGACCGCCGGCGTATATCTCGGCGAAGTGTGCCATCTTGCCCTGCGCCAGGCGGCAGAAGACGGACTGTTCAGCGGTGAATGCGCCGCGAAGATCAAAGCGCTGCCTCATGTCCACTCTTCCGCCGCGGATGAGTGGGCCTGCGGAAAAGGCATGGAGGCGCTGTCGGCAAATGAACAGGATGCGGAGATCATCTCGGAGATTGCGGCGTTTCTGTTTGAGCGCTCTGCGAAGCTGATGTGTGCCAACCTCACCGCGATGGCGGAGCTTGTCGACGCCGGAAGAAACGGGAAAACAGCCATCTTCGCAGAAGGATCGCTTGTCCAGCGCAACCACATCTACCGTCCGGCTCTCACCGCACTGGTGGAAGGGGAGCTTCAAAACGGTCTCGGAAGAGATGTGGAGCTGGTGCTGGAAGAGGACACGACACTTCCCGGCGCGGCCGCGGCGGCCCTGCTCAATCTGCACTGATTGTACAATCGAAGGAAAACAAAATGGACGCTCGGGTCAATCCCGGGCGTCCTGCTTTTTCGCAAGGCTGTTGGTGTCGATGCTGTCTCGGAAGACAAAAAACCGGTCATACAGGAATTCCAGCACAAAGTTCAGCAGCATATTGATTCCGGTGACAAGGTATTCGTTCCAGTGCAGTCCCTCCGCCAGCCAGTTGCCGAAAATCGTGCTGGCCGGGGTGAAAACCAGATAGAACAGAAACACCTTCGCCATGGCCACCGGAACATTGTTCGCCGAGCGGAAGGTATAGCGGCGGTTCAGCGTGAAGTTCCAGAGTACCGACAGAACCAGGGCGATCAGGTAACACGGCCAGTAGGGCCAGCCCAGCGTCTCATTCAGCAGCGCGAAGGAGACAAGCTCGATGATGCCGGCCGATACGGAAAACAGAAGAAATTTAAGGGAGCGAAGCAGCTCTGCCCGTTTGTCCATGTGGAATCCTCCTCAAACATGTGGTGTTCGGTATTATCCATCTCATCTGTGAAATTGTCAAGTAATGGAAATGTTTTCAGCTTCGTTTTCGGAACAGAATGCATTTTCGGCAAAACGCAATAAAAACTTTTTGAACGAAATATGAATATTGGAGAAAGTGCTTGACAGAGTTCACATAATGTGGTATTTTATTACTTGCGATGAGGGGCGTCACCCCTTGATGTGTCGGCATCTTAACCCGCTATTGCATGGAAGATTTACTTGCAGGCCGCCGGGGCCAAATTCCGGCATGCTGTACGGGCAGCGACAGTCTAATAGCAATTCCCACTTTTGCGACATGACTAAAAACCGACAACTTCACAGATAGCGATGTCCGGGACGTCGCTGCTCTGAACAAATTACCCGCTTCTTTCAGAAGCGGGTGTTTTCTTTGTCCGAAACTTTTCGCGGAAGCCGCGGCTCCTCAGTAGATGGAGAAAAGCTGCGGCTTGAGCTTGAATTTGACGCCGGAGACAAGTCCCATGGCGGCAAACATACTCACCATGGAAGAGCCCCCGTAACTGAAGAAGGGGAGCGTGATGCCGATGACCGGGGTGATGCCGATGCACATGCCGATGTTGATGAAGGTCTGGAAGGCGACCGCAGCGCCGACGCCGATGCAGAGCAGCATGTCGAAGGTGCGCCCGGCCTTGAGGCCAACCCGGACGATGTGAACCGTGACGATCAGCAGGAGAATGATCACCGCGATGCAGCCGATCATGCCGAGCTCTTCTCCGACACAGGAGAAAATGAAGTCGGTATGCTTTCCGGTAAAGACGGTGGCACGGTGCTCGGCGTCCACACCGGTGAGTCTTCCGGAGGCAAGCGTCAGCTTGCTCTGTGTGGTCTGCCAGGTGATGCCCCAGCCGTCCGGATCGATGGAGGGATCATACGGGGCGATCAGACGCTTTTTCTGGTAATCCTTCAGAAAGTAGGTCCACAGCAGGGGAATGGCCGCCGCCACGGCCGCGCCGCCCAGCGCGAACCAGTACAGCCGGACACCCAGAACGAAGAACATCGACAGGAAGATCAGCAGCAGGATCGAGGCGCTTCCCAGGTCCGAAGAGACCACGACGATCAGACCGAACAGAATGACAAAGTGGCCGGCCATCTGCACGACGGACATGAAGGAGTTGATATCGTGGTATTCCTTCAGCCAGGTCATGTGCTTCGCCGAGACGACGATATAGATGACCTTGATGATCTCGGAGGGCTGAATGCCGATACCGGCGAAACGGATCCAGCTGTTGTTGCCGGTGCCGCTGTCCGAGCCGAAGAGAACCAGCGCGACCAGCAACACAAGGTTGATGGCGCAGAGCAGCTTCCACTGCTCCGCCAGGAGGTCCGCGTCGATAAACGTAAGCAGCACAAACGCAATGAGCCCCAGAATGAGCGAGAAGACCTGGACGATAACGCACTTGACCGAGCTGTCCACCCAGCCGGAGGCTTCCATGGCAATGGTGGCGATCCGCACCATGTAGATCCCGAACAGGGAACAGATCAAACACATGACCAGAAGAAAGATATCCGCCCGCTCAAAAAACATATGGGCATAGACTTTGAACTTTTTGATTGTTTTACACCGCCTTCCGGTGAATTGCAATACCGAATCCGGTATGCTTGAAAACAATCTATTCTATCATGGAAGAGAGAAATTTACAAGACATCGCGCGGAACGTTCACAAATTGTGCAAAACAAAAGAAAGAATTGTATTTCTGCCCCGAATGTGCTATTTTTATGCTGTTCTGTCCCGGAACAGGGACTGAAACCGGCAAATCCGGAGCATCTATCATAACAGAGGATTACAAATGGAACATATGACCATCAGACGTGCCGCCGCGCTCTGCGGCGGACGGCTTTGCGGAACCGGCGACCCGGAGACCGAAATCGGAAAAATCGTGATTGACACCCGTGCCCTTGAGAAAGGAGACCTTTTCGCGGCCTTTCGGGGAGAGCGCGTGGACGGGCATGACTTTATCCCGGCCGCGTTTGAACGCGGCGCTGCCTGCTGCATCGGTGAGCGGGTACCCGAGGGGGAGAAGCGGCCAGTGATCGTTGTGGACGATGTGCTGACGGCACTGGAACAGATTACCGCCGGATACCGCGGCGATTTTGACCTGCCGGTTGTCGGCATCACCGGAAGCGTGGGCAAGACCACGGCAAAGGAAATGATCTCCGCGGTCCTGGAGCAGCGTTTCCACACCCTCAAGACAGAAGGAAACCTGAACAACCGCTACGGAGTTCCCATGATGCTGTCGAAACTCGGAAGCGAGCACGAAGCGGCCGTGATCGAGATGGGAATTTCGGAATTCGGCGAGATGCGCCGCCTGGCCCGAATGGTCCGGCCGACCCTTGCCGTCTATACCACCATCGGGCATGCCCATCTTGAGTTTCTTCATGACCTGGACGGGGTGCTCCGGGCGAAGACCGAGATGCTGGAGACGATGCCCGAAACGGCTCCGGTGGTTGTCAACGGAGACGACGAAAAGCTTCGTGCGCTGCAGTGCCATCAGAGAAAAATCACCTACGGCTTCGGCGCGCACTGTGACGTTCGGGCGGAGAACCTGGAAACCGGAGAAGAGCAGACCTGTGACATCGTCTGCGGTCTGAGACGGATTCCGGTGCGGATTCCCGCCTTTGGACAGCATTATGTCTATGCGGCGCTTGCGGCGGCGGCGGTGGGAATGCTTCTCGGCCTCGATGACCGGCAGATCGCGGACGGAATCGCGGCCTTCCACAATGTCGGCAGAAGGGGCGAGACCTTTCGCAGCGCCGGGCTTACGGTTGTGGACGACAGCTACAACGCCAACCCGGATTCGGTCTGTAACGGGATTGACAATCTGATCCGCATGCCCGCCAAGCGGCATATCTGCATTCTGGGCGACATGCTGGAGCTCGGAGAAAACACCCTGAAAATGCATTATGAGGTCGGAAGCTACGCTCGGGAGAAGGGAATCGACCTCGTCCTGACCAGCGGGAACTGCGCCCGCGAGATGAGCCGGGCCGCGGGGGAGCGGGGACATCACTTTGAAAACCGAGACGAGCTGATCGCCGCCCTGCCGGAGCTCCTGGAGGAAGGAGACTGCATCCTGGTAAAAGCCTCCAAGGGTTCTCACTTCGAGACGGTCTCCGCCGCACTGCGGGACATCAGACTGTCCGAAAAAGAGACCTGTTGACGCCGGACGGCGAATATGGTATGATATACGTTAATTTATGCTGTAAAGGAGATGGGTATCCGAAATGGATGATGGCAGTCGATTGCCAATCATAATTTCTGTTCTGTTATTATTTGGCGCGTTTTATTTCGCCGTTGCCGAAACGGCGTTTGCCGCCTGTTCCCGCAACCGGATCAAAGCCGCGGTCGAGCGCAATGAATCCGGCGCGAAGCAGGCTCTGTATATTCTGGACCACTTTGAACGGGCGATCAGCACGCTGCTGATCGGGACGAACCTGTGTCACATCTTCCTCTCCTCGCTGGTCACCATGGTGGTGACACGGCGCTGGGGACTGTCCGTGGTCACGGTCAGTACGATCCTTACGACCCTGGTGGTCTTCTTCGCGGCCGAAATGCTGCCGAAGAGCATTGCGAAAAAGTTTCCGGAGCGTCTGGCCAAGGCCTGCTCCGGGAGTCTTCGCTTTTTTATGACGCTTTTTTATCCGCTCTCTGCGGCGCTGTCCTGGCTGGGAGAGAAAGCGGCGAAGATGAAAAAAAGCGAACCGGAACTCTCAGTGACGGAAGACGAGCTCTATGACATCATCGAAGACATGACCGAAGAGGGAAGCCTGGATGAAGAGCAGGGCGAACTGATTTCCTCCGCGCTGCAGTTCGGCGATCTGACGGTCGAGAGTGTCCTGACACCGCGTATGGATGTGGCCGCGCTCAACGTGGAAGCGGACGGGGAAGAGATTCTTGCCAGCATCAAGGCCCAGAATCACAGCCGTCTTCCCGTTTACGAGGGAAGCATCGACCGCATCATCGGAATCCTCCAGATCCGCAAATATATCAAGGAATATCTCCGCCAGGGGAAAGCTCCGGAACTGCGAACCCTCCTGGACGAGGCGTTTTTCGTCCACCAGAGCACAGAGCTTGCCGAGCTTCTTCCGATGATGTCGAAACAGAGAATCAATATGGCGGTGGTGACCGACAACTTCGGCGGAACGCTTGGGATCGTGACCGTTGAGGACATCGTCGAAGAGATCTTCGGCGAAATCTGGGACGAGGATGACGTGGTGGAAGAACCCGTCACGGACCTCTCCGAGAACGCCTGTATCGCGGATGCCGATGAAAGCGTCACGGACGTGTTTGAGCACCTGAATTATGAAGACCCCGAAGACAACGATGAGCTGGTGGATACCCGCCTCGGCGAGTGGGCCTACCAGATGTTCGATTCGATCCCCTCACCGGGAGACAGTTTCCGCTACCACGAACTGACCGTGACGGTGACCGAGATGGAGCATAACCGCATCCTGAAGCTGAAAGTGGTCCGGACTCCCGAGACGGCGGAAGGGGGCGATCACACATGACGGTATCTATGGTGATCGCGGGAATTGCGCTTTGCATCTGCCTTTCCAATTTCTTCTCCGCCTCTGAGATGGCCTATTCTTCCTGCAACGAGCTCCGACTGGAGAACGCGGCGGAAGAAGGCTCACGGCGGGCGAAGATCGCCCTCACGATTATCCGCCACTTTGACGATGCGCTCAGCGCAATCCTCATCGGCAACAATCTTGTGAACATCGCGGCATCTTCCCTCGCTTCGGTGCTGGTGATTATGCTGACCGGAAGCGATAAGATGACCTGGGCGGCAACCCTGGTCCTGACGCTGCTGATCATCATCTTCGGGGAGACCATCCCGAAGATCACGGCGAAGCAGAACGCAAACCGGGTCTCCGAGCGGCATGCATGGCCGATCCGCATCCTTATGATCCTTCTGAAGCCCCTGATTCTGCTGGTGGTCGGACTGGTGCATCTGCTGACCTTCTGGATGAAGCCGGAGGAGTCGGGTGAAGACGAGGCCGTGGAGGAGCTGCAGAGCCTGATCGAAACGGCGGAGGACGAAGAGGTCCTGGATGAGGACCGCTCCGAACTGGTTCAGGCGGCGATCGACTTTTCCGAGATCTCGGCCTTTGAGGCGATGACCGCCCGCGTGGACGTGGAAGCGATCGACATTGACGACGACTGGGACGAGATCCTGAGCCAGGTGGAACAGTCTTCGTTTTCCCGTCTGCCGGTTTATGAGGACAGCATCGATCATGTGATCGGCGTCCTGTATCTCAATCACTTCCTGAAAGCGGTGGCAGACGGACAGCGTGAGATCCGGCCCCTGCTGATGGAACCCTGCTATGTGTACAAGACCATGAAGCTGCCCGATGTCATGGCGCAGTTTCGCCGGGCGAAGCAGCATCTTGCCATTGTCTGTGACGAATACGGCGGCACGCTGGGCGTTCTGACCATGGAGGATGTCATTGAGCAGATTGTCGGCGATATCTGGGACGAGACCGACACCGTGGAGGACGAAATTGTCCGGCGCTCCGACGATGAGCTGGAGCTGGACGGCGACATGCCCGTAACGGAGTTCCTGGAACTGATGAATCTTCCGGAGAATGATTTTGAAGCGGACAGTGATACCCTGGGCGGCTGGACGATTGAGTCCTTCGGCGGAAGATTTCCCGAACCCGGCGAGTCCTTCCGGTATGGAGATATCGAGATTACCGTTCTCTCCATGGACGGCAGGCGCGTGGACCGTGTGCTTGTAAGACGCAGACCCGCCGAGGGCGAAACATAAATATTTCGTGCAATTCTTTTCCCGGTGGTTCTGCGGTATAATACACAGGCAAATCCGGGTGTAGCGCAGCTGGTAGCGCGCGTGGTTTGGGACCATGAGGCCGCAGGTTCGATCCCTGTCACTCGGACCAAAAAGATGTAGAGAAACAAAAGTATTGTGTGATCACATTTTAAAAACAAACCTTTGGTTTAAGCCGCTTTTCGCTTTTTTAAGAGAGTGTTTTATAATTGTGATTTTAAACTTGTGTTTTTCTCTAACATCACTGAACTTGGCCGTTTATCTGGCCAACAAAAAACGGAAAAGGCAGTTACCTGACGATTGTTGTGGTAACTGCCTTTTCTGCTTTAAAAGCCGATTTTCATTTTTCCAACTTTGACCTGATAACGGCCGAGGAGACGACGATACTTGTCTTCATATTCATCTCTTTCTCGTCTGAGCCGTTCATTTTCACTTGTTAACCTTGCATTGTAGTTTCTGGAGTGGCTCAGTATGTTTTCAAGTTTTTTAATTCGCTGCTCCAGCATTGATGCATCCTTTTCAGTTTTAGCGGACTGCTGAAACTCCTCATATCGAAGCAAGATATCCCTCATATATGGCTGCTGAAGAGTGTTTACATGACAACCGAGTTCTTCAGCAATGGCCTTTTTTGTTACAGGTAAGCCAGATTCTCTGAGATAACGAATTGCCTCATCAATGGCTTTTTCCCGGGCTTCTCGTTGTTCCACTCTGAATTCTTTCGCATTTTCCGACGCAAGTTTATTTCCTCTACTCATTTTAACATACCTCCATTTCATTAGCTGAGTTATCAATGATCTTGCTTAGAATACGTGTATACACATCTTTTTGATGGTTAAGGAATGCTATGCTGTTGGGGTTCCCGCCAATGGCTTCAAGTTCGTTAAGACGGTCTGTGAATATCGCGATGTATTCCTCAAGTGGCTCTTGCCACTTTGGATCAACTATAAAGTATTCGCACATTGAGCATGTTTCGAAGATAGGGACACAGGCAGAGTTGACGCAGACCGAACCGTCCAGAAGAAGTCGCGTATCGAAATTTTTGCACAATGCGCTAAATTTCTTCTTAGAAATCGCGCGTGGCGCGATTTTCTTATCTGTGGGTTCGCTTACAGCATATTGGTCTTCAAGCATTCCTTTTGAGATCTCTGTAAGCTTTTTCGATTCGTCATGTACCGATGCGTAACCATAGCCGCAAGTCTGGGCAATGCTGGAATGATTACTTTCTCTCATCGTCTGATACGGAGAAATGACCCCGTATTTGAAGCGTTCGACCACCGCAGTGTGCCGAAGATCGTGTGAAGTGATAGTAGCTGGCGCACCGGCGGCATCTTTGACCATGTACTTCTCGCAAATGGCTTTCAAGAACACATTCACATCTTTGGCGGTGACAATGGATCTGCCAGTTGGTGAGACGAACAAGAAATCCTGATGCTGACTCTTGAGATTATCCTGCTGCCCTCGTGCATATTCCTGTAGTTCCCGAATGCAAGAGTACAGGTATCCCTCTTCCTGACCAGAAAGCTTTTTGGGATACTGATGAAATTCTGGAACATGATACGGCGTTTCCTTCTGCGTAGGAATAGCGATAGAATAGACTCCAACGTCAGGATAGGTAATGCAGTCGATAGGCATAAAGAGAACTTCATTCACCCGATTGCTGATCAATCGGAGCAGCATATATATCGTTCGGTACTGCAGGGACATTTCTATCTGAGGATCGAACACATAGGAATCGATCTGCTCTATCACACAGGCGTCCGGAGCCCGCTTCGGCTGCCTTTTTTCTTTCCAACGATGACTGCAGTCTACAATTCCCGTGCCGGCAATCAGACCGTACGCCGAACATAGTTCGACCATGTTCCCCAATGTAGCCATGATTGAGTTCCTTTGCATATTGGAGAAATCATTGTCAGCTTCCAACGCAGAAACAATGAGTCCGGCCGTAGATGTTCTACAGTTTTCAATTTTCAAATGATTTGCGGAGAAAAAGCCCAGGATCCAAGCAGCGTCCTTCACAGCACGGGACACAGTTGGCGAGGCATAGGCAAGTCTCTGCAAAACGAGTGCGCGCACAAGGATCGAATCAGTATCACGCTGCAAATCAGGGAATGATACACTGCTACTACGATGTGAAGATGGAATATGGAGCTCCCATTTGTTATCCATCAGAGCGTTATCAGAGAATTCAGCGAGGGTCTTCTGCATCTGCATAATGTCAGAATCAGAAAAAGATGTTTTTTCTCCGCCACCGCTGATCACATGCAGGCAAAGGACATCCTCTTCTTTTGAAACTGTATTCAAGCTTAAAACATCCATTTTATCTCATAACCACTTCTCTTTCTTGGCGACAAACAATGCGTTGTGGACATTCATCGCAGTTGTTTTTGTTGCATTGTTTATTGTCATTACTTGTACAGTTGCCGTACATAACTGGTTTTGGGGAAATATGATCAGAAAGAAGGATAACATTCTCTTCTTTTTCATATCTGGCTTTGATCTGTTCTCGCATCGGGGCAAAAGCTGCATCATAATGCTGGTGGTATAGCTCAGCTTCATCTTTTGCACTCATTGTGTTGTAGTTTGTAGCTGCGACAGGAGCTGTATTACCAAGAGCTCTTGCCACATCATCTGCAGTAGCGCCGCTTGCAAACATGGCCCGTCCAAATTCAGCCCGGATGCTCATGAAATTGCATTTCACCGGGGTACCATCAGTGCGATACAACGGAGTATCTCTCATAAGTTTTGCAATCTGATCGGCGAAGGTGCTTGGGGTGAGGACGGCCGGTGGTCGTTTTGAACCTGTCCGGTAGTTAGGCGGATAGTAGACCAGCAGGTAGGGCACATCCAATTTGGACCGGATTTCCTTTGTGGACTCAATGTAATTATGAAGAAATTGTACAAATTCACCCGATAGCTTCTTGAGGGTATACGTTGGTCGGTTGCTCATTGTGTGCCGAATCTCAGTTTTCTTGTGTTGAATAATCAACTCATACCCATCTTCTTTATGCACAATTGCATCTGTCGTAAGTAGGCAAATAGAACTGGCGCGGGCACCGGTAAGCACAGCTATGGTAAAAGCAATACGAAAATGTGCGGGTAACGAGGAAATCCGGCCTTTGATCAACTCCAACGCTTCTGCCGTAATTGGGGGCGTATGTTTTCCCTCTGATTGTTTCGGAAGATGGATGAAGTCAAATGGTGACTTGCCTGTTATTCCGCTTCTTTTAGCAGTGAAGCTATAAAACCGCATCATAACCTGGATAATGTGCCGCTGTGTTTTCTCTTTATACCCTGAACGTTGAGCAAGATAACTCTGCAGGTATAAACAGTCTGTTGGCTGGATGTCCAGTATGGAATTGAGATGAACGCCTGACTCCGTAAGAATTCGATGTGCGGAATCAATGTAATACCAGTTGTCATAAACCAAAACAACATACTCAGTTTGAGATGTGATCCGAATCTGCGCAACGTTTCTCAAAAAATTGCGTACTTCTTGGTTGATTCCTTCACTGTGGTGGAACGCCACTGTGCGCCTAAAAGGATTGTTGGCCCTTAGGTAATACAGGATCCACTGGCTTTTGTCAGACATCAGCTCATCAACAGAAGAACTGACCAGATACTCAGTCGCTTCTGGAATCACGCTCTCGACGGCAGCCAACAATTCATATGCAGGAGTAAGATCCCGGAGATTATTGTGAAAAACAGATTTGAATAGTTTCCTCGGCGTAGGGAGTTCTCGGTTATCTACATACTGTTTCCGCGCATATGAAATAAGCAACTCTCTTGACTGATCCATATAAAGCGATGCCATGATCGATAAAACCGCCTTGCCACCCAGCAGGCCGATAACAGGATCAAGCATCTCAATTTGACTATGGACCAAAGCCTCTTGTATCGTCCTGACGGCATTATGGATGGACTGAGCATTTAATGTCAATGCTCGGCTTGATGTACAGAAAGATACGGGTATGCTGTTAATAAGGTATGTGACGGTATTGTTCTCTTGCGTCACATATTCCACTCTCACGCCGTCAGCATCACATGACAGCTTTCGGATGATGTTTCTGGAATTACGGGCACTCTGACTGTGATAAACATATGGCTTCCCAGTCTTTCCTGCGGCAACCATACGATGCCGTTCCAGAATGGCTTTTTTCTTGCAGGCCGCACCGATCTGGGATCCTTTTAAAAAGAAAGGACTGTTTTCGAGATGTGAGCTTACAACGAAGCCTAAGTATTCATAAAAGACGCCTAGTAGCATGGAGTTATAGGTGATTTTCTCTTTTGCGTATGCCTCCCATGCGACTACGGCTTCATTAAGACAAAACACATCAATCATGCGGATGATATTTGTTCCTGCCAAATGAAACCGACCGGATGAAATAGGTTGTGAGCAGGAAATCAGGTGGAGTAGCATGTCAAGATCTGCTGAAATCAGTGCGGGCGAGTACAGGGTTTTGGGATTTCCTTTCCGCGTAAGCGTAATTTCACGCCCATCGATCATCATGGTAACCGTCAGCCGGTCTTCTCGAATGATCTCGATTGCATGCATTATTTATCCTCCGGTAATTCTGTGTTGTGACTGCTTGTGAAAGAGAAGAAATCGGCCTGGAACTGGTCAATAATGGGGGACGCGGTCTGCGCCCTGGTCAGGATGTCATAGTTATCCAAGCACTGTAGGCTTGACCAGTCCATTTGCTTGCAAAAATCATCATCGGTAAGTGTAGGAATACCTTCAGCCTGTTGCTTCTTCTGATAGCTCCGCAAAGCAGCCGCAAATGTGGATCGGCCTGCGTGAGTGTGTACCTCTGTCAATCCGAGTTCGGGATACTTTTCCCTCACACGTCCCGCAGCTGTCATTAAAGCAGCTCGATAAGCGCCATATGTGACAGGCTTCCCGTCTCTTCCCAGGAACAGATATTCACTGGTAGAACCCGTTTTGCTCACCGTCGCACTTCGCTCCTCAATGAGATATGTGTAGATCAATTCTGCGAGATAGGCCGGAAGATGAGCGCGGTGATTGCGCCCGGTTTTCGTACGCGTTGGCATGATGTACTGTTCTTTTGCATTGTAAGTCATCGTAGTGATGGACAATGCGGAGTCTACACGATGACCGGTCATAACCGTGTCCAAAAAGATGCAGCGATATACCAGCGGCAGTTCTTTCGCCAGAGCATCAATCTGATCTTTGGTGTACCATTTTGTATAAGAGAACATACTATTACTGATGACAGCATTCTTGTTAGGCAGAAATTCCTTACGCATCAGCGGGATCGTAGTAATACATCTGCGTTCTTTTTTGTTCTTCAAAACATAAAGGGCATTTTTGTCTGTCATTAGCAAAGAACTGTGGATGGGGATTCCGTGCACGTGCAGGTCATCAAACAGATCGCCAATGATCGTGATATAAGACAAGATAGTCTTGTATGCTTTGCCCTCTTCCACATATGCCTCAGTCAGATAATCAAAAATGTGCCCGCGTGTAATATCCTCAATCTCAAGGCCGCGGTCGTACATCTCATTGAGCAGGCTTGCAATCACATATGCACCGGTAGAGCAGGGATGTGCGCTCTTTTTCTGCTTCAGTATCAAATGTTTATTGAGATCAGTTGCCGGTAGTCGGTCACGAAGAATCAAGAAGCAAGTATAGTCACCCTTCTTCGATTCGATGACAGCTCTTTCAACGGAATATAGCGAAGTGTCTTCTTCATACGGTAAGATATTGATATCCATTTAGCTCTCCATTTGCTCTGCTTTTTTCATTGGTAGTTCAGTTGCCAAATGCAAGCTCATATAAAATTTACTGTTGCCATTTTAAAATCGCTAGTCGGATAGTATACAAATGTGTCATAGAAGAAGAGAATAAAACAGTAATAGGGCCACCTGATGGCAGCCCTATTATCAATCTGATATGCCTTTATTGTTGTAACCCAATGATATAGTCATGCCAGATTTTCCCGTATTTTTCAGATTCTGCTTGATCCGCAATCAGGTCAGAATATGGGCCAAGATAGCTTAAGCCAAGTTTCAGTGCACAGATATAGTCTACGAACTGGTCTTCTTCTCTGTCCATCCTAATTTCCGGACTACATGTCTGTTCAAGTAATGCTATTGCCTCGTCTGGAACTGACTCTCCTGTATCCAATAGCATTGCGACAGCCTCATACGAAAACGATTCGATAACAGCATCATCTGGACTCGTTGCGCTGACAGCCCAAACCGAACCATCTTCATCGGAAAAGCATTCAACTCCACTTGATATCACGACTCGCGGGAAGACCATGGTCAGGGCAATACCTGAGGGCCGGTTCATGATAGTGAATTTGCTCAGAACATGGGTTAAGATCTCTTCACAGCGATGAACATGGGAAAGCGAAGCTTTTCCGCCTTCAAGAAACATAGAAGAAAGAAATGACAATGCTTTCATGATATATGCTGGATTACCGTTTAGATGATCAGTCAGCACAGAAGCTATATATAGCAGGTCGGCCTCTTTGCCGGAAGAGATATAATACGGTTTGTGATTAGGGCTTTCTATGTATTTTTCTCGCTTTAGCTTGGCAATCTCATTTATTCGGCTAATCACTTCGCCGACAACATAATCCCAGCCTGTACTGTCTGTCTCCAAAAGATGTTGCCTGATATTTTTCAAGACATACCCCATCCCTTTGCAGTCTGTTGCGTCAGCGAGTGCTCCAATTAGATCTTGAAGAATTGTGTCCATAGCCGCCTCCGAAAGTTGATAAATTCTCTACTTGAAATTATAGCAGCTGGACTCCTTTTCTGTCAACAGAAAGTTGAGAAATAGCCAACTTCTTGCGATTTGAGAATTCTTCCTTGTCTGGCGCAATGGAGAGTGGTAAAATGACGACATAGCTTCAGGGGTGGTGCCAAAAATGAGCGAGATGGGGAATCGAATAAAGAAAAGAAGGCAGCAGCTTAAACTCACGATGGAGGAACTTGCGACTGCTGTCGGATACTCATCTGCCACGCGAAAAACCATTATCTTTAACATAGAAAACGGAAAGAATGATATTTTGCTTTCCCGCCTGCCGGTGTTCGCAAACGTTCTGAAGACAAACATCTACTATCTTCTCGGCATGACTGAGAATGACAGCTTGACCGATCAGGAAGTGATTGGCCTTATGGATCAGCCTTTGACTAAAAACACAGAGGAAATCCTATCGGATCAAGATTGAATCAGGTGTGTGGGCAATTACAACGCTCATAAGAAAAACTTACTAGACGACAAAGCCCAACTCTTTGATTTGAGTTGGGTTTGATTATTTAGCTCACTTGTAGTAAAATATAGATAGATTTCGAGGTGACTTGTTATGGATGTGTTTACAGTCAGATTTGTTAGAAATGATTTCAAACCAAATGAAGAGTATAATTACTATGTAAAAGAAGACGCTGAGCATCATTTTTCTTTGTTCCACAATGATGATTCAGGTTTATATCGTGAAATCGTATTGCTCCGGACTGCCGGAGATAAAGAGACCGTCCTTGATAGGATTCAGTTTAGTTGAAAAGAAATGGAGCTCCTCAAATTCGACGTCTGAGGAGCTCCATTTTATCTTTCCCGGTCGTTAAAACCATCAAGATATGTAGCAATGCTCTTAGCTATCTCCTTTGCAAACAGCGGGGGAACGGCGTTTCCAACCTGCTGATACTGCGAATCTTTTGGGCCGCAGAACCGAAAGCTATCAGGGAAAGACTGTAATCTTGCTGCCTCCCGCACACTGAGCGCACGATTGTGCTTAGGATGAACCCACATAGATTTTCGCACATTTACTACTGTGTTTGACGGTTGATTATATTTCAACTTCCAATAGATGGTGCTTTGTGTCCGTTTTGCATCGGAATATGTGCTTTTCAGCTCATCCGGAAGAGAAAGGAAGTTACCACCTTCTTCAAGTGCATCATACCTCTCCTGAGCAACTTTGCTGGTACTTGTGTTGAAATGATTGTATAATTGCTTACTATCTCGGGCATATGCGAGGAAGCTTCCTTCAGGCAACTCTATTGGTTTCAACGGGAAGGTGGCTTTTTTAGGATCTTGGCTCGGCTCAATATCCTCAATATCACCAATGGCATCCTTAACTGTACGATAGTGTTTGGGAAGCACAGTCTTTTCTGGAAAAGCAGGAACAGGACCGATACGGCTCCCGAATAATATAAAACGCTCTCTATATTGTGGTACACCATAATCAATAGCATTCAGAACTTTTTCATCTATATGATATGGCCCATGTCCGTCGCCAAGTGATTTCTTTATAAAATCAATGACAGAATAGGATTTAACAAGCGCGCATACGCCATTAGTGAAATCAAAACCGTTAATGGTGATATCGTTATCGTGTAGTTCCTTGTAGTGACGAAACATTCGTTGCAAGGAAACCGCAGGCTCCAAAGTCTCGACCATGGTGTCTGTATCACCATTTTCATAGTACTGCTTGATTGCCTTGAAAACCGCGACGAAACGATCCGTGATCTCATCATGAGGGTAAGCAAGATGCGTTTTTTCTATGAACCGGCTCAATCGTGCTTTTCGCTTGTCAGCAGAGGCTTTCAGCTTCTCAATGTTGTGCTTTCGCTTGTACAGAACATTGATATCGTTGTATATCGCTTCAGGCCAAAGATACTGAGAATACAATGACAAGGCATCCTGAAGCAACGTGGACAACTCATCCAAGCCGGGGAATTTTTCTGTCAATACAGCTTTGTGCTCAATAAGCCCCAGCCCCAACTCTTTGATCATTGCCTCATCACCGGCTGCACAATAAAAGCGATGCGTGTCCGACTTGATCATGCTCACGTTTTCCATGACGAACACTTTGGGTTGAAGTTTCTGTATGGCCTTCACATAAGCCTTTACAAGGGTGTTATTTTGGCTGATCGCCTGTGCTTTTTGCCGGTTGGCATTCGAAAAGCCCTGGCAGGGAGGACCGCCGATTACAACATCAATAGGGCCAAGATCCTTTTGTAGCTTCCCGTATTTGATCGTCCTGACATCTTTATACAGCTTGGTCTTAGGGTGATTACGCTTATATGTTTTTAAAGCGTTTGGGTTGTTCTCCGCAGCAGCGACTATCTCAAATGCCTCAGTCAACTGGAAACCGAGGCTTAGACCGCCTGCGCCGGCGAACAAGTCAACGGTTTTATACATTCTCTATCTTCCTGTTCTTATAGATTTCGCTACCTTCGAATCTCTCTTGAAGCAACTCCCAGCAGTCTTCTTTTTTACACCACTGGCCGATGTTCACACCAGGAACGGTTGGGTTCTGAAAGTGATCCCATACAAAATCTGCAAGAATGGGGATGATAGTGACAAGCTCATCATTAAGGGCTTGCTTTTCCCAGATACGTTGGAAATTGACCAAATCACTATAGTATTTCCCCAGAAGAGCAACGGTATAGTAATCCTGCTGAGCCTTAAACCCGCCATATTTCAAGTTGTTTATGATCTTATCGCAGGTATTAAACAGGATCACTGTAGAAATCATTTCAATATAGCTTGCTGTTGACGGGGGCGGGATTTCACCACTTTGTATTTTCTCGGAGAAAAACACGAAATTCGTTTCAAGGCCTTTGCTGACAATTTCAGGGTAGCCCTTCCAAGCCATAACACATTTTGCAGCAACAGTTTTGGAAATACACCTACTCTTCGGGCATCTGGCTTGGAACTGCTTTTTGGCAGACGGCGTAGGCTGACGGTTCACCTCGACCAGATACTGGCCCCTGGCGCGCTCATAGAACCACTGTTCTGTGCCTTTTCCGCGTTCTACAGGAATATATGTAGTACGGGAGATCCTCTCCATATTGACGTGATAGGGATCGTTTGCGTTGAAGTCAGACATGTTAATCTTATTCTGACTGTTCGCATACTGGGAAATGTTATGGATGATCTCTTCATCATTGCTGTGCTGCTTCAATACGGTCAGTTTGATTTGGACGAAGACATCACCGAGAGGAAGCTTCGATTGCATGGCATTATAGATGGATGCCGTGGTCTGACCGCCGTTAACGATCTGCCATCCGGTAATATCGTTAATGGTCACAACAGAATCAGATGATAGGGCTTCGTCAATCGTGATACTGTCCGCAATCGTCGATATACCGTTGTTGTATGCCATAAACATCTCTGGATTTTTCGCCAGAGAATTTTTTATGCCTTTATTGACCTTTCCCGTTGCCTGCAGGAAGGAACGTACGTTCTTCTGAATCAGATCCTGTCCTTCGTCTTTATATACGGAAGCGAGCGTCTGGCCGGAAATGATACCTACAAAGCAATCGTAGATTTCATTCTCGGCAGGAACACGGATCATAGTTAACGGGGATTTGTATTTGCTTTTGAGCTTAATTGTAGTGGGGCGGTATACGTTCTCCCCGGTAAAGACAGCATTATACAGACGTTCAATATCCCACACATCATATTTGATGGGAATCTTACCGGCTTTGTTATCTTCCGGAACAAAGGGGATTGCTTCATTGTTAGTGATTAAAACGATTGTGACGGACTCAATATCTTTCTTGTGTGCGTCGATAAATTCATACGCCTGGTAACCCTCTCCGGACTCTTCAATTTCCTGAAAATAGTCCGTTGCACAGCTCTTATAGAATTTGAGCGCTTTTTTCAGTTGTTTTTCTATCTCAGTCTTACGAATGGTTCCGGGTACAGGTTTGGGTTCAAATAGGCTGATGAGCAGAGTAAGGGAGTTAAAGTAATCGCTGAACGAGTAGCCATCAAGGCGGATCTTGTCGGCATCCTTCTTGAAATCAACAAACTGACAGTCTGAGAGAACCGTTTCTCCCGTCTCCAGCAAGTACGACAGGAACACGTTCTTGAATGCCGCATTAGTGGACTCATAATCTCTGTTTTTTACACCTTCCATCACTTCATCTCTCAGGTCAGTGTAAAATTCGAGTATTTTACTGTTCAGCATATCTGATCACAACCTCTCGTGATGGCTTGAGATAAATCATCGATGGGAATAGCGCATGGTAGACATTGTGCGATTGACAGTTCATAAGCGACTTTAGCCACGCCAGGCTTATACATGGAACGTATTATCCGGGGAGTAAGCTCAGATATTTCAAAGCAGTACTGCTCACGCTGGTGGAAGCCAGTGGTATACAGTTCCGCGGCGGCTTCAAAGTAACCATATTGAATCAGCTTGTCCTCAAAGAGCATTTTTGCACTGGGATCGTCAATCAGCATATCCCGGATCCTTTGAACGATCTCTGGCAAGCGTTCTCCCGAACTGCTGCTTTTACGTAGCGCATAAAAACGTAAGAAAAGCCGGCCTGGGATATCGCTGTTGTCGAGCTGATACTCGCTACTTATCGTCGCGTAATATGGCTCCTTTTTAGAAGTCGTTTTTACTTCAACGGCATGTGCGGCAAAATAGAAATCGTGTGTTTCTCTGGCTCCGCCTGTCCAGCAAGAAACGGCGCTTGTCCCAATATTCGTAATGGCCCAGGCCAGAAACAGGAGCTCACCGTAAAGGCCTTCTTGAAGCTCATCAGACATCAGCGGATCTCTTTCGGCCTGGAAGAACCGCTTCCACTTCAGAAGAATGGCATACACTGTGGATAGTGTTGCTTCCATGCTGTCAAGGGCCGATACCGACACCCGCAGATCCTCAATGACGATTTCGAAGATGTAGTCAGCACTTTGTGGCAGCTGAACAAATCGTATATAATGCTTGTCCCCGTAGGCCGGCAGCTGCACAACATCGATTGCAATCCCATGCCATTTAGGAAAATCAATATGGTCTGGTAGTTCATCCAATGCGATAAAGGCCTCTCGTAGCCCGGAAAGCACATTTATGGAGAATACGATATGGTTTCCGCCTTTATACGAAATCAGACGAGAAGCATGAGAACCAGGGAAATCTTTACGTTGTGAGATATCGTCGAGTATTTTCTTGTAAATATCAGTCGTAAAACTCATCGCTATCATTCTCCACTGCGACATCGTTCATTCGATACGTTTTCAGGTCGCCTTTACCCTTGCGGTCGGGGAACACAACAGCAAAACCAAACGGAGTTTTATGGTCGCCTTTCATCTTCGTGAGATCACCGGCGTCTGCAATCGGGTATAGAATCAGGAAGCCCTGCTTTTGGTCGCGAATCTCACTGCGTAGGATTTCGCTACAACGCTTATCATTTTTCTTCTGAGCCTTTAATTCAGCTTCACGGGCATCTTTCCTTCGCAGCTGCTCAGCTGTGAAATCGTAGAATTCGTGCCCTTCAGATGTCATGGTATGAATGGACACGGTACTCCCTTGGGACTGAACGCCTTTCCCTTCGGCGCGGAAAATACCGGCACCGATCTCATCGAAGCCTGCAATAGAGAAAGCGGGCTTGTCCTCACGCTTGAAATTCATCAAGCATACGGTCCAGTCAGTGACTCCGCCGACCTTCATCATCTCTCTGACATACTCAGCCATATACTTACTGTTTGCCCGAGTAGCAGATTTTGATGTTTGATACGCCTCAAAGAAGGAAGCAATGTGGTAACCAGAAATGTTGATCCAAAAGAAGTGATCGCCGGGATTGTTTTTCTGGAAATGATCCTTAAAACCTTGTTTGGAAAGTGGGCTACCGATTGCCTTCAGCAACGATTCAACAGCTTCAAAGTTGTGGTCATAAGTCTCGCCGTCAACATCAAAGACTCTGGTCTGGCTCAGCTTGCAGCTGAAATCACTCTTCATTTCGATGCCGGTTCTCAGCTTGTTGCGCGCTGTGATCAGCAGTGTTGGGTGTGTTGCCACACGGAGGCCGAAATCCTTCGGCGTCTGGCTGACCTCATCCATAAAGTCAAACTGGCTGGCGAGATCCTCTGTGGCCATAGAAATATGTGAGAAATTAGCAAAAAGATCTTTAGTCGTGAAAAGTCTGCAAGCGTCCAGATAGCCCGGCCTGAACCCGAACCAGCGGCCCATTTGCATGAGCGTGTCGTATGTGCTGGAGGAGCGCGTGAAATAGCTCACAGTCAGCCCTTCAAGTGTCAATCCGCGAGAAAGCTTATCGCCACCGATGACTATGACATTAAAGGGCCTGCCCTGATGGTTTTTATAGATCAGGGCATCGAGGCTTTTGCCATTGACGGCATAAACAGTAATCTCTTTGTCCTGAACAATGCGGCAGATCTCATTCCATATATCCGGCCACTCCGGCATGGTGCAACCGTCCATATACCTGGAGAAGCTGCTCTGCAAATCAGAATGTGTGGGAAGATAGTCACTGTTCCAAATGCGATGGAATTCCTCACAGGTTTCCATGTCATTATACCGGATGTATGACTCCAACTCATCACGGTAGTCCTGGACTTTGCGCTTGATGATATTCTGCTGACCAACAAAACGGACAACATGAACGAGCATGCTGTTCGGCTTGTTAATCTGACCGCGCAGGTTTCTCAGTGCCGTGGAAATATAGAAATATCGAACAGCCAGCTTCAAATCATCGGGAATAGGACCTACAGGATCATCGACCTTCGTGCCTTTTCCGAGATAGCTTGCACCTTTTATGATAGGCCGGAATAACGGCATTGTGGGCGCATCTTCGGCCCCAGCCAGTCCAAAGAACTCTCTGGCACCTACATACATGTTGGAGCGTGGGGCACGGAAAATAAAGTCTCTTGGATAAAGATCGCTTCCGTACTCCGTATCAGGCGTCTTAGGATCAATAAAGATATTGGCATATGGTGTGGCAGTATAACCGACATAAGATCTGGTCTTAAATACGCGGAGTAGTTTCCGGATCAAGCCGTTGATCGTAGACGGATCATAGTCTTTCTTGTAGCTCCCGTCTTTCTCGCGGACAGCTTTCGTGTTTACAGAAGCCTGGTCAGCCTCATCATCAATGATGAGAGCCGGGTATGTAGCAGGGATATACTTTTTTCCGTTCTCTGTTTCGGCAAATGGGGCATTGTTGAAGTACTTTAGAATGTTCCGGAGCACAACGGCATTTTTCTTTGTGACGATTATGAACGGATTCGTCATCTTCACGCCGAGAGTGCTCTTGCTGAAATCACCCTTCTGATCCCGCGTAGTCAGAGACTGGAGCATAGGCAGGGCGCGAATCTGATTCTGGAACCCAATGCCGACACCAATCGCATTCTTCTCCAGGGCACTGTTCAGAAAATAATCAATACTGGTTTCGTAGCCCAGCACTTCCTCATCAATACGTGACTGCGTTTGGCTACGCAAGCTGTCATGCATACCCGTCAGGACAATGATAATTTTATAGCCGGCATCATAGGCCTTGTTGATCAGGCTGATATAGTGCGCCGTCTTACCGGACTGGACATAGCCGAAAATCATTCCAATTCGTTCATCCTCGGCGCCAAGCTGAGGATCAACAATAGCATTCATGGTTTTGTCCGTAGAGCGGTCTATTTCGTTAATGGCTGTAATACCCCATGACGGCTTATTACACATATAGTCATAATAGCGCTCAGAATACTCTTTCGGGAATGAGTAGTCTGCTTTGTGCTTTGACCACCAATCGGAATTCTTGTACTTTTCTGCGATGAGGGCTACTGTCGGTTCACTATATACGGTTATTTCTGCATAGAGAAATCTTCGTAGCTCATTGACATCGCTGATAAGAAAACTGTATTTTGCAATTGCGGCATCAACGGCTTCAGCGATGGCCTTTCCTTCACTGAGCTGCTTTTCGCAGGCCGTGAAGCAGACTTTATATATACCTCTTTCTTCATCTGAGAGTCCGGCAGGAATATTCAACATTAGTTATCCTCCGTCAATTCAATAATGACCTGCTTCAGATGTCGATAATTTGGCATCTCCAGAAGCGTTGACCGGATTTCATCATTTGTGAAGCCTCTCACTCGGAAGAGACTAACGTATTTCCTCAGCTCGTTTATTGCCATTACAGATTCCACGGATTCCAGATCGACTTCTTTTTCTTTATCTGAGGTCTGCAGGGATGCTGTGACGCCGGAAACCATAAACGGGGCGAAATTTTCAACAAGGGACAAATATGCTGACAAAGAATCCTTGCCTTCTTCATCCAGCTGCGCACGGATGGATTTCAAAAGAATGTGCTTTTTGTTGATATGGAAGGAGTATTTTCCGTTGGTCTTGCGTTGCTCCCATACATAGCTCAGGTTCGGAATTGTGGGGTTCTTGGAGTACGTGCCCCTGGAATTATAGACTGTCGCGGATTTCTCTGTTGCTACATCAATGACGCGCGCCATAGTATCCCTCATGAAAAGAGGGAGAGACGCCGCGGATTTCTTAATATCAATGTTCCAAAGCTCATCATCGGTAGATGAAATGTCGACTTTGATGCGGGCCAGATTGTACGCGGGCTCTTTCCGAATAAAATCAAACCATGTCCCGTAAACGATCAAGCGCTTATTTCTATAGAGGTACACGCCTTGGTGGTAATTCCAGCCCTTAGGTCCACCAGCTTTCTTAAAATCATCCGGACTGGCAAACTTTGTCTTGTGCGGGAGAATATACGGTTGGATCGTAACCTCATGGAGTCCATCGTCAGAATACACAGGCTCTTCAGCCAGCTCCTGTGTGGCGCGGTTCTCCGGGATGAACGGGTTCCAAGCTTCTACAATGTTCCCATTGATCGTCAATGCGAGCCCGTCTTCCTCAATAAACCGGTGAAATATGAGACTGATATGCTTTTCCGTGTTTGAAAGAATTCTAAAAAACTTTTGCTTTGACTTTCCTATGTCGTTTTTGTCAACAAGACGATCAAGTTTATCTATTACAATAATTGTCCCTTGCTCACCAAGCATCCCATAGAATTCGGAAAGGGCATCATCTTCCTGAATGATCAGTTGCCAGCCAATTTGTAAGACCTCGTCCAGATCCCATGTGGCATTTGCGAACCCGTTGCTTGTTTTTGTGATAACAGTAAGCCGTTTTCCCAGAGAGAAAGCGGCCGTCTTCATTCCCATGCCAAAGCGGCCAAGATCCTTGGATGGACGTATCTCACCGGGATCAGCTGAGCCAATGCGCATGTTTTTGATAAGGGAGTCGGCGTCCATACCAAATCCATTGTCAGAGATGACGATCCGACGACGATCCCAATCAAATGTTATATCTATTTTTGTTGCATCCGCGGAGATGCTGTTGTCGATGATATCTGCAATAGCTGCCTCTTCAGTATATCCTACAGAGCGAAGGGACATCAGCAACAGCCGTGCTTCCGGTATGGATTCGATCAGTTCGGGCATATCTTCCACCACCCTGATATTTCATGATCTGGCAATCCGTTATGCCTTGCAGTAACTTGAATTTTGGCAAGATTCTTTATCATTTTAGCATACTTCGACACGATCCACAAGGAAAGATCCTCTGCTAAAGAAAAAATCAGCGCCTTTTTCTTGGCGCCGATAGCTTAGACTGCTTATAAGAACGTTAACAACAGCTCCCTTGACCGGAGAACATGTGTTCTATATAATTCCTTGTAGATAGTGTATACCTTGAGAATTGACTCTTTAGGTACTGAATTGGGAGGATGACGTGAAGTCTTACAGAGATGCAACTTATGCTACGAGCATTATCACAGTTATAACGGCGTTCATGACCATCTGTCTGCATTATTGGGGAAAAGGACACGAAGCGGCTTTCTGGAACAATGTTGCCCTGACCTTGTTTGGCGGGGCGGTAATAACCTTGATCACATCTGTGATTGGATACTGGCGTGAACGTACACTCGCATTGGAGAAATTCAGTTCTCTCTCTCAGAAAATCATAGGAAAAATCAAGAAATATGACCCCGACTGGGAGGTTGAAGATAAGATTAGATTCTTTGACGATCTTGCCACGGTCGATCTCTGGGACTACGGTGCCTGCTACGCCAATATCTGGTTCTTTGAGGCGTGGAGGAAGAAGCGCGATGACATTCACAAGAAAATCTATTGGCCGATTCATAGCTTTTGCGAGGATGTGCAAAAGACTTGCAGCAAGATCCATGGCAAAGATGCAATCAATATACCGGCAAGCATTCGCAACTTGGAAGAAAAAATCTGTATATATGTCACAGATTCAACCGCTGAAATTGGAGGCGTAAAATGGAATTACCTCTATTACAAGACAAAAGAAGAGCTCAATTCGTGGTATTATGACATGATGTATCCGTGGAAAGCCCGCGAGGAATTAAAGCAGACCAAAGAGTACAAAGAACGGATTAGGGAGAGGAAGAAGTGCCTGTTCTATGTACTCGCGCTTATTTGTATCGCCTTATCAGTTATATATCTGGTGAAAGTCGCATAGTTCGTATTGAACAGCAAAAAATAGGGCTTATCTGCTCACATGGGGTAGATAGGTCCTATTCTTGCCATAGTCCGCTTACTTTGCTTTACAATATAAGCTTTATGAAAGTAAAATGAAAGCAGTATATAGAAGACAGCAGTCTGCCTATCAATGGCCGACTGCTTTTTTTGTTTAATAAAACCGTTAATAACAGAACGGGCTGAAAACGGCTATGTTCTGTTTTTATATATAAAACTAAAAAATGATTAAAAGGAGACAAAGACAGTGGTGGACAAAAACAATGTGCCCAACAAGGAAGCAGAGCCCGTCGTTTCAAGCAGCCTGTTCTGCGGATGGATCGATGGCATACTCACAACTCCTGACGGGGAAAGCTTTGTGTTGCAGTAATCGGCGCTAACCAAAACAATTAAAAGGAACAAGACGGAGAAAAAACAATGGTGGACAAAAACAACACACCTCTCAAGGATGGTGACTTCATCGATATCACCTGTCCGTTTTGTGGCTGGACCTATGGCGGAGGCAGATTCGATAAGGAGGTGCCACGGACATGGAAAAAGTGTGTCTGGTGCAAAAAGCGCTACAAACCGAGATCAAGCGACGTAAGAATCAACAACTAAAAGAAAAGGAGAAGTGAAACAATGAAAACGTTCGAAGAGTGGAAAGCATCCCTTCAGGTGAAACTCGACAAACTCCGGGCAATGCGAGGCCAGCGCGGTTACGATCGCGCCCGTCTCAGCATAATCCTGACCTTACTGAATATCGCCGACTGGAGCAAGTCTGCGGCAGAGGCTGTCGACTGGATCGACGGCAAGTATGATCTGGTTGAGGAGCATCGCACAAACCTTGACCATCCTGACGCCGCGCCCTTCATCAGAGACATTCGCCACATTGCCGAGTCCAAAGCAAAAGTTTGTTGAGAAAGGAGAAAAATAAGATGACTATTATGATCATTCTATTCTCGCTGTGTTTTATTCTGGCCATTGGAGTGGCTATTGCTCCGTAAAACTGTGTCTGAGAAATCGTATCAAAAATGAAAAAGGAAGGAGATCAAGATGTTTAGCAAGTTAAAAAACTTTATTGATGATTGCCTCTGGAGATACCATTTTCGCAAAGATTTGCAGAAAATGAAGACAAGACATTGCTACATTCATCCTTTGCACAAAAGTGGGGAAGTTGTTGCTATGTTTGGCGCACCGGAGTTTTACTTCGGCTCGGTGTGGTATGCAGTAAAACCTGATGGAGAAGACGAAGTCTATCTCTTTGGTCCTGCTACCGTCAAGTTTGACGATGAAGCAGAACACGAGCGGACCTTTTACAACATGCAGGATTACCTGTTGGCAATTGAAAGGGGAGTTCCGCTTCTGCCTACCCCCAGTGCAATTTCAATCAAAGACTCTGTCTATTCTACAGGCGACGACCGCACCCATTTGCCGGTTCCGACTGCGGAGCAGGCTCATCTGAATTATGCGTATGAAAAGCTCGGTTTCCACATTTATTCCTTGCCTGCTGGTGTATCCGCTATAAAGGTTAAGGATTGGATCGCTTTTCTGGCAAAGAACAATGCCACACTGAAGGGGGAAGGCAAATGCTGAAAAGAACTATTCTTTACAGAGGCCAGCACAGACGTCTCGGAGAACAGATCAGAATGGGCGACGGGAAACCGTTGCCCTCTGTCTGGTGCTATGGCGGAATTCTTCAGGGAGAAGGCGATTTCTCCATTATTTATGGAAAAGCAGTTCAGGATCCTGAAGACTTCACTCAGCTGCACAGCGTCTCTGCCGAATTCGACAAGTGGGTCGTCCATTCAGACACTGTTGGCCAGTATGTTGGATTCAACGACATCAATGGAACGCAGATCTTCGAGGATGACATCATTCAGGTCAGAACCGAGATCTACTTCTTCAGAGAAGCAGTTGTCAAATGGGACACCATTCATGCCCGTTGGGTCTTTGAAACGGCGGCAGGAACCACGTATCCTATGGATGCTCGCTTCAAGAACGAAGTTCTCGGTAACATCCACGACAACCCAGAGTTGTTTTTTAAGGAGGAAAATCAAGATGCAAAATAAACTGTTTGCACGTTTCGCTGAGAAGCAGAAGCACGTCTGGTGCTGCTGCCCGAGATGCGTCAGAGGATGTAGCTGATACTGTGAACGAGCTCGACCGCGAATATGTCACAGTTGGCGGCGTTAAATACCACGCCGTCCCGGAAGACAAGCGCGAAGACAACCCCAAAGCCTTCTGGTATGCGTAATAACAGCGGTGGGTAAAAGTGTAAGTTGCCGATACGGGTTTTACAACGAACTCGACGACATCAAGAAGAAATAACACAAAACAAATAATGACAAGGAGAGATAACCATTGAAAAATCACGCAGTTTTCTTTTTGGCCATTGCTCTTAAGGTCAGCGAAAGGCAGGCAGAAGACGGAATCCCGTTTGAGATCCGCCAAATCGAAATGAGCATTGACAGCGACAAGTTAGAGAATCTCATTTCCAAGAACCAGAAAAAGTTTTCCTCACTGGAAGACGAGTACGGAATTCTTGACTTTAGCGGCGATGAGGAATCGTGTGGATTTACCTCTGACGAGATCACAGCAGAGTTCATCGACGATGCGTGGGAAGCCATGCTTGAGATCATGAAGCCGTGGGTTCTTCCCGGTGCAGAGACTATGAATGGCGTTTCATTCGAGACTACGCTGCATACCAACTAATACTAAAGGACAGACCTATCTGCGGCAAAAAGCAGATAGGTCTATTGAAAGGAAAATTATCAATGAACTCATTTCAAGATTGGAGAGACACCTGCACCCGTGCAGCAATCGATACCCCGCTGGCAGAGCAGTTAAAAGCCGATATTATCCATCGGTTCGCAAAAGAAGAGCAGCCGGGCGAAGAGAACCTGCCGAAGGCAGGAATCTATATCCAGAATATGGGGATGCCACGCAAATATCCGATTTGCCTCATGATTTGGCCGGACGGCAAAACTGAGAAATATGCCCCGTTCATCATGGGCGAAAAGCAAGGCGAATATGTAGCAACGCAGGTACCGCCGCATGGAAAGCTTGTTGATGTCGCAGATGTAAAGGAGTTATTCGAGAAGCATTTTGGCGACGATCAGATTGCTTTTCAGCTGATCGATTCTGTTCCTGTGATCATCCCGCCCAAAGGCAAGGAGCAGCAAGACCAGGAGGATTTGGTTGAAAGGCTGAACCGCGAGGGTATTGCCCCGTAACGCTGAGTCTGAGAGATCATATCAAAAATGAAAAATAAGAAAGGAAATAAAAACATGAAAAAAGCTATCAATCTCTCGTTTACAGGTAAATGCTTAGGCAGCACTTCAGTAGTTATGCTCGCACTACAGATTGCTCGGAAAGACACGCTCTTTGCCTTCATCTGGTTGTGCGTTGGCGCCGTCTCGCTCGCTTTCATTTTGGGTGACATATTGGCCAAAAATGAGCATGGACCGGTTGGTTGGTGGAGCGCCTCGATGGGTGCGATGCTTTTGAGCTTTTGTTTCGCTACGGGTATGCTTTTCTTCTTCAAAGAGAAAGCCACCTTGTTTGGCATGTTGATGACGTTGCTTGCGGCTGCTTCGGTAAGCTTCGCGCAAGTGGCAATGATCTGGCCTTCCAGTAGCGAAGAAGATACAAACGAGTAAGTTTGAGTAAAAAGGAGGAACTCTTTTTTATGAAAAGTTTAAGGCACTGGATCATCTATCTGATCCTGTGGATCACGGCACTTGCGCTTGCTGTTATCAACATTGAGATCGGTAACCATACCGCATATCAGCAGTGGGCGATAGCCCAGGCTGTTTTGTGTGGTCTAATGGTGGGGGAGGGCCGCAACACGGATCCCCATGAAATCACGTTGGATCAGCTGGCGTCCATCTCACTGTTTCTGGCAATCGGTACCCCGATACTTTTCTACACTCAATTGAGTTACTGGGGTATCCCGTGGTTCGTTCCGTCACTTGTTTGTGCGCTGTGTTTCCTGTTCTTCAGCCTGCGCCTCTATTTTCTTCAGAAGAAGCGAAAAGCAACGGACACTCAGGAAGACGGTCAAACTGTCTGACTTGGTTCAAATTCAAAGAATTAGAAAGGACTAAATAAACATGGAAACTCTCATTAAGTGTCTTGAAATCAAAGGTATCCCGTTTGTAAGCATCTATGCAGGCCTCAAAGAGGTGATTTTTGCCAGTATGCTTACGATGCTCGCTTGTGCAATCCTTGCCATAGCTGTGGCAGTGGATAAGCGCGAACATAAAAAACTTACATGCTTTGGCATTTCTATGATCGCTATGGCAGTGCTGTTTATCAGTAGTATGACTTATGCCACGATCATTGATATGCACACTGTGCAGAAGGTTAAGTTCACCTGCTCTGATCAGCAGTACGTGGAGCTTGCGAAGACAGGATACAATCTCGAACCGACAGATAATCCCAACGAATACATCTGCACAGGGCGACACAGCTGATTGTTTTCTGAGCAAAAGGAGATAAGCAACGGACACTCAGGAAGACGGTCAAGCTGTCTGACTTGGTTCAATTTCAGAAAAAGGAAAGGACTGTAAATAATATGGTCGAAATGTATATCCCTGTTGTTCTGGCCGGTCTTGCCGTAGGTTTTGCCATTGCCAGCTGCGTTCATTCTTATCGAACCAAAAAGTAAAGGAGTATTAACAAAAGGCGTTCTCATACGAGGGCGCCTTTTTCATATATTTCTTTCTGTATTTCCATCCCAAACAACTGATCGCTGAGAAGGTCTTTGGAGATTAAGATTTAGCCAAGAATTGCTATGATACATCTCTCGCAAAACCGGGGTTGACATGAAGAACGAAAAAAAGTAAAATAAAAGGGAACAAAAGGCAGCGAGATATGTAAAAGCATTGTTGTTTTGATACTGTCTTTGATTCTTTACATATCCAGAGACGCCGTTGAGACCTTTCTCAACGGCGTCTTAAGACATCGGGGTATTGTATTTGTTCTGATCGGGGAAGGAGGACGCTGGGGATGGACAGAGAGCAGAGCCCATTGGAAAAAACATCCCATCGGACGGTTCTGTGTCGGAGCTGCGGGGCGGAATACCCGGCGGACAGCGCCAGCTGCCCATACTGCGGGACCATGAATCTTCCGGCGGCCGAGACGGAATATCTTGACAGACTGGAAGGAATCCGGGACAATCTGGAAGAGCTGGGGAGCCTCACAGACCGGAAAGCGAAGTCCCATCTCCGGAAGCTGCAAAGAAACCTGCTGATCGGTGCGGTGATTCTGGCGCTGCTGATCACGACGGCGGTGATCGTCCGCACAAACAGCGAGAAAGCGGAAGCAGAGAAGGAAAAGAACGAATACCTCTGGCAGCGCGAGGCATTTCAGAGACTTGACGAAGCGTATGAGGCCGGGGATTACGATTTGCTTGCGGCGATGTATGCCGAGGCTTCCAAGGCAGGGCACCGTGTGCATTCCTATAAGCACGCTCGATTCTGCGATGCGCTCATGGAACTTGCGGCAGCGGCCGAGGCGCAGCAGGAATATGAAACTCACGGCGACCCGAATTGGCTCCCATGGCTCTTTCGGGATGAAATATCGCTTCTTACGTTTGAAAGCAGGCCGAATCTCAGTGTGGAGGAGCTGGACGTGCTGATTGTGAAGAGGGCGCCGCTCCTGGTAGATTTTGAAAACAGATTCCCGATTTCGGAGGAAGAAAAAGACGCCTTTCTTCAGAAACTGAAGAAGGACGGATTTGTTCCGATCGCGGAATGTGAGAAATTCCTGAAAGAGAAGGGGATGCTGGAATGAAGTGCAAATACTGCGGCGGCGAAGTCGGACTGGAAGAAAGCGTCTGCCCGTACTGCGGGAAACCGAACGACCAGGCCGTGCGCCATCACAGCGAGATGGCAAGCTTTCGCAGGCGGTACGCGGAGACGGAAGCCGCGGTGGTCGGCAAGGCCGATCATTATGCCCGGATTGTTCCGCGTATGCTGATCATTCTCCTGCTGCTGATTACCGCGGTTGTCACCTACGCGATCTCGGAGAACACATACGGATATCCGGAGGCGCTGCGGCGCAGCAGAGCGGAACGCAATCCGCAGCCCATCATGGAAACCCTGGACAAGTGCCTGGAAGATCGGGATTATATCGCCTTCTCCTCCTGGCTCACCTATCACGGCATCCGCTGCTATAACGGTCCGTTTGAAGGTTATGAGGACCTACAGTGGACCGCGGAGTACTACAAGGACTTCGTATTGGCCGCGGAATGCGTTTTCCTGCACGGAGAGCTGGACGAATGGGAGATGGAAAACACGGGGTATGAACTTCGGCGCCTTTGCCAGAACCTGGATCGTTTTCTCGAGACGGAGGAGCGCGCATTGCGCAATGTTGAGAAAGAAGAACACCGGGAGGCTCTGGAAAACATGTCTTCCGACGTGATGGAGATGATGCGCGTGTTCTTCGGCCTCGACGGGGAGGAGCTGGCGGAGTTCCTCACATTTTCCGAGGCAAGAAAAACCGCTTATCTGGAGGGAGTGATGCAGGATGCGTGAAACAGGGAAAAGAAAACCATCATCTCTTCTGATCAAGGTCCTGAACGTCCTCACGGTGCTGGTGCTGCTGGCGGCGATCTTCTCCATCACGAAGCTGGTTTCGGAACTTCGGCGTTCGTTCAATCGGGAACCCTACAGCAACATGGAGTACAACCTGCAGGATGAAAACTACGGAGACATGATCCGGGAGTACTATAATCGCGGCTACGATGTTGACCCGTTCCAAAGCGTCCATGAAGAGGAATATCGTGTCGCGGAATATGCGGACGCGGCCTTTCGCCATCTTTTCTATGAGAGCGCCGGGAATGAGGAACAGGCAGAACGTATGAAGGAGAGAATGCAGTCCGCAAGAGAAGGCACCGGAAAGCTCTCTGTCTCGTTGGATGATGTCGACGCCGTTCTGGACAGCATTACGGTTTATCCGGACAAAAGCGCGTCATAACAATCGGGAACCGCATCCCGAGAAAAAACAGCGCCCGGCTGCTCGTTGAGAGCGGCCGGGCGCTGTGTCCGTGAATGCGTGATGCATCAGGTGCATCAGAGATCACATCGGAATGATTTTGCAGAGTACCACGTAGCGCGCGTCGTCGTATTCATAGCTGCAGGTGGAGAGCGTCATGATATGGTCGCTGCTCGTGACCTGAACGCCGCTATCGAAATTGGAGCGGGAATACATGCGGTTGATGAACTCCTGGAACTGATCCCGGGTGTCAAAGTTGAACGCATAGACATCCGAGTCGCCGCCGGTGACGAAGCAGGTGAAGACCTGCAGCATATAATTCTGGGTCGGGGTGTAGTAGTACAGAACCGGGTGCGCTTCGAGGTAACCTTCCTGTTTGTAGTTTGCGAGGCTCGCGAACATGGACCCGTTGTTCATGTGATGTCCGTAAAGAATCGTGTTGTCGCCCGAGAGGTCAGGTTCACAGACGGCATCCATGAAGATGCTGCCGCTTGCGTTTTCGGTCCCGTTCAGCGTGTGATGGAGATAGTATTCATTGTCTCCGCCCTTCAGGACCGGATAACTGATGACGGTGTCCGGGCTGTAGATCCAGCCGACGACCTGGGAATTCTGAGACAGCAGGGAATTGAAGTCAACGGAAATCGGACCGGAGACCAGAGCGGGCGTCTCTTCCACGGCTTCAGCGGTCGGGGTGGGAGTGGGCTCCAACGTCGGTTCTGCGGTCGGCTGTGCGGCCGTCTGTGTGCTGACAAACTGCTGATTCAAATTATCATATTCCTTGGCAGCGGCATGATAGCCGTAGAAGGTATTGTAAAGCTGGTACCCGGCGAAGATAAACACGCCGAGGAACACACCGCACAGGATGACGAGAAGACCGCGCCAGAGGGCACGTAAAAAGGCTTTCATAATTTGTCTCCAATCGTAACTATGTTGTAACTTCTTATAGTATACACTGTTTTTCTAAAATGTACAGAAAAATTTTTCTTAATATTTTATAGCAGACTGTCATTTTTCATTCAGGACGCCGTATTTGTCCGGATTTGTCCGTTCTTCCGGCGGCAGAATCGCGAATTTAGATTTCTTAAGTTGCCTCCGGGTGGAAAGCAGTGTATGATAGCACTGTAAAAAAGAGATTTTCGGCCGCAGTTCGGCTTATCAATTTGCAGAGGTGATTCATTTGAAAACAGGATTTAAAATGATCAGCACGCTACTGGCGCTCCTCCTCGTTTTTTCACTTACGGGGGGATCCGCCTTTGCAGATCCGGTCACGGTCCCGGGGGAAGCCACACTGACCGTCGGTGTTGGGGTTCAGCGGGATGATGCTGTTGCATCGAACTATGTTGACGGGGAAGGCAACACCGTTGAACTTGCAGCTGACGAAGTCTACTGGAATAACCAGGTGCAGAAAGTCTGCAATGTTACCTATGTGAATCGCAACGGTGACGAGGTTGGCAACCCGGGCAGTTTGACCGGGCTGATCAGCCAGGACATCGGGATCAGGATCGTTCCTTTGGAGGGGTTCTATGTATCCAGCCTGAGACTGGGAACGTCAGGCGGTCCCGGCGGAGAGGCTCTTTACACAAAAACCAAGGCGCATCTTTACAATTCTTCCGTTACGCTCTTTTTATCTGATCCCGGAATATCCGCGTTTGACGGCGCAGTTTATACGTTGGACAGTCAGATCCTTTCCTCCTGGGACGGTGCGGACTATTTTCTGAATGTTATGTGCAGCCGCATTGACGGTACATGGCATACCCTCGGTTACGATGCTGGCGGCCATAACGCAGTGGTTCCGGAACCAGGCTCCGGCAACGGCTATGATTTGACCATGACAGCGGTGATGCCGTCACATCTTGCCTATGATGATGACGGAACCGTGTGGGAGTTTACCGGATATCGGCTTCAGTATACAGACGGCCCTTGGCTGGATGTGGAAGAGCAGGATGAAATCTGTCTTTATACCGATGCAACTCTGACGGCCCAGTGGCAGAACGTCACGGAACAGTATGCGCAGCCG
>CADAPN010000011.1 GCA_902789835.1 Oscillospiraceae bacterium | reverse complement strand
CCCTTCGTTGAGCGCGGGGCCGTAGCTTGCCAGGGGCTTGATGGAAGAGCCGGGGGAACGGGTGGCGCCGCCGTAGTTGACCCCGCCGGAGCTGATGGGGACGGCGCGGTTGAGACCGAAATTGATCTCCTTTTCCCCGACACCGCCGCAGAGCGCGAGAATCCGTCCGTCATAGGGGTTCATAACCACGATGGCACTCTGAAACTGCTGCTCATAGCGGCCGCCCTTCGGCATTTTCTCCGGATCGCTGTAGAGGTCATCGATAATGCCCTGGATCCGGGTGTCCACGCAGCTGTAGATCTGGTAGCCGCCGCTGTAGAGCAGCTTCTGGGCTGCTTCGAAGTTGATGCCCTTGGTGCTCATCAGGTCCCGGATGACATCCCGGATGACCACTTCTTCGTAGTAGGTATAAATCTCCTGATGGTATTCCTGGTTCGGGGTGCGCTTGAACACAAGCTGTTCGTTCACGGCGCTCTGCCAGGTGTCATAGTCAATATAGCCCTGCTCGTACATCTCCCGGAGGATGACTTCCTGGCGGTTTTTGTTGTTCTCCTCGTTATAAAACGGGTCGTAGTAGGTGGGCTTGTTGGTGATGCCGATGATGGAAGCACATTCTGCCAGACTCAGATCCTTCACGTCCTTGCCGAAATACGTATGGGAGGCAATTCCCACGCCCCAGCAGCCTTCGCCGAAGTAGACCGCGTTCAGATACCACTCCAGAATCTCCTGCTTGTCGTATTTCTTTTCAAGCTCCAAAGCACCGAAGATTTCGGTCAGCTTTCGAGAGACGGTGATCTGGTCTTTGCCGGTAAGGTTTTTCAGGAGCTGCTGGGTGATGGTAGAGCCGCCGTAGCTCGTCTCCATGCGGGCAAACATCTCGATAAATGCACCGGCGGTGCGGTACCAGTCTACGCCCTTGTGCTCATAGAAGCGCTTGTCCTCAATGGCGATCAGCGCCTGCTCCATGTATTTGGGGATGTCCTCATACTCCACCCAGATGCGCCGCTGATCCCCGCCGATGGTAATTCCTTCCTGCCATTCTCCGGCAAGATCCTGGTGCCAAATGGTACTGGCTTCGCTCAGCTGATAGTCTTCCAGGGAAATGTCCAGATCAGGCGTGAGACAGGTTTTGACATAGTAGGCAAAAATACAGGTGAAGAGTGCGCCCGTCACCAGCAGAATCAAAAGAAGCGTACCGATGACGCGGAGAATCGCAATCAGAACGGAGGAGAGCGTGTCGACGGTATACCCGCCCGCGCGCAGAAGACCGCGTGCTGCACTGCGCTTTTTCAGTTGTTCTTCCGAGGCGGGGTTTCTCGAAGCCATCGCGTATCACGTCACTTCCTTTTTCCATCCGGGGATGAGAATAGAGAATAGATATGATCATTATAACACAGATTTTCAAATTCGCAAAGTGGCGAAGAACGGATTCAGAGATAATTAAGAAAAAGCCGGCCTTGCGGCGCCTTTTCGGATATGATATGATGGGCAAAAAGATTCTTATCCTTCTTAAAGGAATTGACGGCCGGTGAGGAAGTTCTCCCCGCCTCGGGCGGGAAAGATCAGGGCAGAGCATTTCGTTTAAGGGTATATTTCATCTGGAGTGGGCTATGAAAAGAGTGCGGTATTGGCTGCTGACGGGGCTTGCGGCGCTGCTGTGCGCAGCGCTGCTGGTCGGCTGCGGCCATGAGGAGCAAAAGGAATCCGTAACCATCGAAACCATCGAAGAGCAGCCGGAAGAACAGCTGGAGGAGCCGGGATATGAGACCTGGCTGCAGCGTTACACCGTGCGCGCTTCCTCCGTTACGCTCTCAGACCAAAGGGAAGCCGTCCTCTTTCAGCAGGAATGCGACGGCGGATTTCTTGCGTATATCAACCGGAGAACAGCCGTAGAGATCCCAGAGGGGTATGAGGACGAGACGGAGTTTTTTAACGACGGACGCTATGACGTATACGGAAGCGACCTGTTCGTCATAACCGAGAGCGGCAGGCGGAACATGATCCGACGCTACCGGCCCCTTCCCGCGCCGGAGAGCGCGGAGGAGCTGGAGAAGTATTTTTCGGAGATGCGGCCGCGGGCCTTCCGCATGCGGGATGACGGGAAAATCGTGGTTCTTGAATCGAGCTACGAATCCTGGCTGACGCATGAGGGAATACAGACCAGAGATCGCTACTATGTCCGGCTCCTGAATGAAAACGGTACGGCCGTCAGCAGTTCGGAAATTGAAATCCAGCCGGGGGCCGGACTGAACTGCGCGGAAGCGGTGCTTCTGGGTGACAAGCTTGTGGCAGTACCGCAGGGGATGGAGATCCTGTTTTTCGGACTGGACGGGAAAAAACAGTTTTCCGTTACGGCGCCCTTTCCGATCCGCGAGATCTGCGGGACACGGGACGGCAGGCTTGCCGTGATTCTGAAGAATGACGAAAATCTCTGGCTCAGCGTCATTCATCCCGGGGAACGAACGGCGAGCATGCCGCAGCAGCTGCCGAAGGATGTGCACGGATTCTGCGCGGGAGAGACGGCAGACCGGCTCCTTTGCATGCAAAACAGCGACATTCTGTGCTACAGCCTGCAGAACGGGACGAACGAAAAGCTGGTCTCGCTCCTGACCGTGGAGGCGGTGCCGAGCACCGTCAGCGCGTTCTTTGCCGGAAAGGACGGAAGCCTGCATTTTCTGCTCCGCGGCGAGAAGGAAACGGGGGCGGCAGACAACCTTTACCTGATTGCATCACCCTGTGAGATCCCGACGGAACGCCGGCTGCTTCGGGTCGGCTTTGAAGAGATTTCCGATCAGCTCATGCGGGAAATCGTGTCCTTCAACCGGGAGACAAGCGACGTCTTCCTTGAGGCGGTGGACTATCGGAACCTCGAAACGGAGATGACGGGAGATGGACTTCCCGAGCTTCTTGTGATGAATGAGCAGAGCTATGAGCGGCTGGAGACGGAAGAGCGCCTTGCGGATCTGAGCCTGTTTCTGAAAGAAGACGGAAGCGGCGCTCGGGAAAAGCTCTTTCCAAGCGTGCGGAGCGCATTCTCGGACAAAAGCGGGGAGGTGCGCAGAATCGCCGCATCCTTCCGGATCCGGACCATGGCATGCGACGAGAATACCGTGGGAGGGAAAAGCCGCCTGAGCCTCGGGAACCTGAGGGACATTCTGGCCGGGATGCCGGCGGGAAGTCTCCTTTATGAGCCCTACTATACCGCCGGGCGGCTGATGGAGGACCTTCGAAAGGTCAACCGGAATGAACTGGATCTGGGGGACGGCTTCGATGCCGAACTCCATGCGGAACTGCAGAACTTTGCAGATCTGCAGCCGGCGGGCTATTCCTATGACCGGTACGCCGCGGACTCGGCCAGCATGGAAAGCTGCATCTACAGCGGGAAACTGCTGATGCTGCAGGCGTATCTTGAGACGCTGGACGACCTGAAGTGGTATGATGCGTTCTTCCACAGCGGCGCGTGCTTTGCTGGCTGGCCGACGCGGGAGGGGTCCAGGTCCAGGCTGGTCTTTGAGGAATGCATCGGGATCTCGTCAGACTGCCCGGAGGAGTCGCGGCTTGCGGCGTGGCGGTTCGTGAGACGGCTCCTGGCGGAAGCCTATCAGGAAAACAGCCCGGGCTTCCCGGTGTACCGGAGCCTGCTGGAGCGGCGGATGGAGGCGGATGCAGAGGCCGTCGTCTACCGTGTTGATGAAAAGGGAAAATTCGAGACGGACAAAAACGGGAGAAAGATCGAGGTTGCCAGAGACAGCTGGTATTCTCCCGAGTGGCGCAGGCACTTCGTCTATGCCCTGACGGAGCGGCAGAAGGAGAAGCTTCTCACGCTTATCGAGAACAGCGTATGAAAAATTCACAGAAAGCTTCTTTACAAAAAACGGGGACTATGGTAGTTTAATACAAACAGGCGTGAAGCATCAATCTTTTGACTTCCCGCACAATAAAAAGCACATAAAAATATCAAGCAGGAGGTATGCGTGATGAAAAAATGGGTATGTCCGGTATGCGGTTACGTCCATGAGGGGGATACACCCCCTGAGAAGTGCCCGGTCTGCAAGGTCCCCGGCGAGAAGTTTACCCTTCAGGCGGAGGAACTGAGCTGGGCGGCCGAGCATGTGGTCGGTGTCGGCAAGGTTTTCGGAGCAGAGGTTCCGGAGGAAGTGAAGGAAGAGATCATTGCAGGGCTCCGTTCCAATTTCGAGGGCGAGTGCTCAGAAGTCGGCATGTATCTGGCGATGGCCCGTGTCGCATATCGTGAAGGATATCCCGAAGTCGGCATGTACTGGGAGAAGGCCGGCCTGGAAGAGGCCGAACACGCTGCAAAGTTTGCAGAGCTCCTGGGAGAGGTGCTGACCGACAGCACGAAGAAGAATCTGCAGATGCGCGTCGATGCCGAAAACGGCGCGACCGTCGGCAAGACGGAACTGGCCAAGCTCTGCAAAAAGTACAATCTTGACGCGCTGCATGACACCATCCACGAAATGGCACGCGACGAAGCGAGACACGGCAAGGCATTCAAAGGCCTGCTGGAGAGATATTTTAAGTAAGAGTAAGAAAGGAGAGACGCGATATGAAGTATGTCTGCAATCTTTGCGGCTGGGTCTATGACGAAGAAGAGGCCGGCGTGAAGTGGGAAGATCTTCCCGATGATTTTGCCTGCGAGCTCTGCGGCGCGGGCAAGGATGAGTTTACCGCCGAGGAGTAAAAGGCCGGATCAGGCTCATCGTCCGAGAGGACAGACCAAACAGCTGAAAAGCGGGCCGAAAGGCCCGCTTTCTGCTTGCGCAGGGGACGACGGTATGCTATAATCAGACAGGTTTATGTCAACTGCGGGCAATGGAGCGGCACTATGAAAACGGAGAAAATCAAATTCTATACAGAACGAAACAGTTTCGGCGTTCAGGCCATGATCATCCTGATGGCATTGTCCGTTGCCTTTCGTGTGATCGGCTGCTGGGGGCTTTGGAGTGATCGTTCCTTTGCACTTGCGCAGATCGCCCTGCCGATCGGCAGCGCCCTGCTGCTGATTGCTTTCGTATGGCTGTTCGGCAGAAGAGCGTTATGGACGACATTCATTCCGGTCATCCTGGGCGCGGTGTTTTTTATTGTCAAATCGCTCGGCTTTGAAAGCATGGTTCATACGGTGCTCTGCATTCTGCTCTATGCGGCGGTGATTGCCCTGTATACCGGTACGGTCTTCGGCGTGATCCGGACCAAGTGGATTCTCGCGGCGCTGTTCGGCCTGCCGTTCCTGTATCACATTTTTGTGGAGGACCTTCCGGCCCTGCGGGATACCGCCAATCCGGTGAGTTTTTCCGGCGGCATGCAGGAAATGAGCGTGCTTTGCATTATGCTCGGCCTCTTCTGCCTGGCGCTTTCCATGAAGAAAACGATTGTGGAACCGGTCATCCATCTGCCGAGAATCAGAAAACCGAAGCCCGCGGCCGAGCAGGAAGCTTCGGAAGAAGCAGCTGCCGTTGAGGAAGCCGCCGACCAAGCGGCGGCACCGGCGGCTCCGGACGCGAGCCAGACGGTACAGCAGGAGCCGGCGGAAGCCGGACAAGCCACCGAGACCTTGCCATGATGAACTGGAAGCTTCTTCAGGCGGGAACGCCCCGCGGGAAAAAGAAAATCTACCTGGTGATTACGGCGGTACTGCTTCTTCTGCTGGCGGTGACCGCGATTCTGCTTCTGCACCGGGCCTCGGAGCGGCGGACCGAAGACTACACCCGCAAAGCGCGGGAAAGCTACAGCGCGGGAGACTATGAAAATGCGCTGCTGTACCTGCGCAGAATCAAAGATGAGGATAAGAATACGGAGATCCTGCTCCTGATGGCCGATTGCTATGAGGCGCTGGAGAACTATCCGCGGGCGCTGGAGACTCTTCGGAAGCTGAACACCGCAGACCCGGCGATCTCAAACCGGATTCAGTCCATCGAACAGCGCAAACTCCAGAAATCACAGGCGCAGATGGTGACGGTGGCCGGGGTTGAGCTGAGCGTCAGTGAGCAGAGCGCGAGCCTGGACGGACTCGAGCTGAACGACGCACAGCTTCAGCAGCTTACGGCACTGTATGCGCTGGACCGGTTGTCCCTGAGGGATAACAAGATTTCGGACCTCACGGCGCTGAGTCAGCTCAAAAGCCTGGACGAGCTGGATCTCGCGGGAAACCAGATCCGGAATATCCGGGCCCTGACGGAGCTGAGCAGCCTTCGGACCCTGAATCTGGACCGAAATCCGCTGACGGACTGTACGGAGCTTGGTTCTCTTCGCTTCCTTACGAGCCTCAGCATTGTGGATACCGGGCTGGATGAGACGGCGGTTTATGCTCTGGCCGAGAGTCTTCCGGACTGCGCGATCCGCTTCGGAACCGCCGGGGCGGAGAAACTGTTTTTTACGGGAGAGGCCTTCCCCCTGAATGCGGCGGAACTCTCCCTGAGCCAGAAAAACCTTTCAGATATCAGCATGCTGCAGGGATTCACAGAACTGAAGATCCTGGATCTCAGCGGCAATGAGATCAGCGACATCCGCCCGCTGATGGAGCTGTCCAAGCTGGAAAAACTGAACATAAACAACAATGCCGTCAGTGACCTGCGGCCGCTGATCGGTTTGCCCTACCTGGTGAAGCTGGACGCGGAGTACAATCGGATCTCGGAAACGACTTCGGCGGGATCCATGACGCAGCTCACGGAGCTGGATCTCAGGGGAAACCCGATCAAGGACTTTTCCGGCCTGGGACACCTGACTTCGCTGAAAACGCTGGACCTGAGAGACACCCCTGTCACGGATGCGGATCTTGCGGAACTCTATGGGATGAAAAGCATTTTCAGCATTGACCTGAGGGACAACAAAGGCCTGAGCGATATTGCCGTCGGGGCGCTCAAGTCGGCACTGCCCGGCTGCAGCATCGCGCTGCCGGAGCTGATCTATGAGGTCGATTTTTCCGGGCATCATCTGCGCAGTGACGAGAAACAGCTGCTGTTCCCGGCGGCGGGGATCTCGGACCTGAGCGGCATTGCCAAAATGACCGCCCTGGAGGAAGTGGACCTGAGAGACAACGAGATTATGAATCTCTTCCCCTTTGAAATTACCGCATCGGCCGCAACGATTCGAAAACTGAATCTCTCGGGGAACCAGATTCGGGATGTGCTTTCCCTCTACGCGCTCTCTGCCCTGGAAGAACTGGATCTGAGCGGGAATGAAATCGAAGCGGTGGCGAGCCTTCGAAAACTGACAAATCTGAAGAAACTGGTTCTCACAGGGAACCCGCTGGCGGACGAAGCTGTCCAGGAACTGCGCGGCTTCATGCCGGACTGTGAAATCATCTTTTAACCTGACCGAGGATTAACCGGGAACGGGGAATCTACCCGTTGACGAAATGCGGTGCCCGTACATCGCGCCGGTCAGGGAATCCCATTAAGCAGTATGAGAAACGGAGCAGAACATGAGACTGGACAAGTATCTGAAAGTATCGCGCCTCATCAAAAGACGGACGATCGCCAATGAAGCCTGCGACAGTGAGAGAGTCACGGTGAACGGCCGGGAGGCAAAAGCCTCCTACCAGGTCAAAATCGGAGACGTAATCGAAATTGCCTTCGGCAATCGAAGCCTCAGGGTTGAGGTTACGGACATCAGCGAGAATGCAAAAAAGGCCGATGCAGCGGCCATGTACCGGGAATTATAAGAAATCGCCCGCTCCGGAAGGAGCGGGCGGTTCTTTTGTGGGGGTCAGAAAAAATCAGATGATATACTTCTTCAGCTGCTCGGGAACGGTTTCCGGATCGGAGGTAATGGAGAGAACAAAGCTGATATGCTCGTTCTCAGAGAACTTTTCAAGCCAGTTGATAAAGGTAATGAGCGATTCCGGATCCTTGTCATTGACAAGCTTATAGAAATTATCCACAAAGAAGTGGGTGATGTCGTAATTGCCGGCGTGGATGCCGCAAATCAGCCCCTTCAGAAATTCATAGCTGCCGATATCATAGGCACCGGCTTCAATCAAACGGGCCTGATAGGGAATATCATACGTGAGCTTCCGCTCCTTTTCGATACAAACGACATCACCGGTTTCTTCCTTTACCGCAGCGCGGACCAGTTCAACGAGACGTTTTGTCTTGCCGCTTCCCTTCAGACCCATGAGAATGCTGACCATAGCAATCCCTCCTTGATATTTTAAGGTTTTGGTGTTCAAACCTGAATACAGCTTATCATGTTTTTGGGCAGGGCGCAAGAGCATAAATGTAAATAAAAACATTTTTATACAAATCGTAAAAAGTGTATATTGATGGGCGAAATCCGTTATAGTAAAATTATATTGAGCAATTATAGACAAAATCCATGAAAAAGAGGTGTATTGCTTGAAAGACCTGAAGCATCTGATCTTTTTTGAGAATCTGCTGCAGGACGCACAGAACGAGCTGGTGGAAAAAGCCAAGAGCGAAGGACAGCTGGCCCTGGGATATAACTGCTACTATATTCCGGAAGTCCTGCTGAATCTCCCGGGCTGCTTCTCGAGCAGACTGCGTGCGCCCCGCTGCACGTCAACGGACATCGCCGGTTACTATATGACCAACCGTTCATGTCCCTATGCGCGGTCCATTCTGGAACGCGCAATCGAAGGCGGATATAATTATCTCGACGCTCTCTTCGGCGCGGAGAGCTGTGCGACCATGGACCGTATGGAAACCCATTTCTTCCTGCTCAATCCGGTGAAGAACGACCGTTTCTTTGTGACGCAGATCGACCCGCCGATGAAGGGAGACAAGACCAACCTGGACTATTACAAGGTCCAGCTCACGGTCAAGATCCTGGAGCCGCTGAAGGAGAAGCTCGGCGTTGATACGTCGGAAGAGGCGCTGCGCACGGCCGTTGAGAAACACAACTGTCTCTGCCGCGTCATCTCGGAGATCGGAGCTTTCCGCAAGCTGCCGAACCCGCCGATCACCGGGTATGAGTTCCATGTGATGCAGCTGGTCAGCCAGGTCTGTCCCCATGACCTTATTCTTCCGTATCTGGAAGAGACGCTGGAAGAGCTGAAGACACGCGAACCGGAGCCGAATTTCCCGTTCCGCACCAGGGTGGTCCTGGTCGGAAGCGAGATCGACGATCCGGAGTTTACAAAGCTGATTGAGACCTGCGGGGCAATGGTTGTTGCGGACCGTTACTGCTTCGGAAGCTTCCCGAGCCGCGAGGAGATTGAAATCCGCGAGGGGGAATCCGCATTTGACGCGATCTGCCGCACCTATCTGCACTGGAATCAGTGCGCGCGCTTTATGGACGGCATGAAGATCGACCAGCGCCACGACGAAGTGGAACGCCTGGTTAAGGAATTCGGCGCGGAAGGCATCATCTACGAGAATATGAAATTCTGCGAATTCTGGAGCTACGAAAAGGTCCTGGCCTCCAACATCTTTATCAACGAGCGCCATATTCCGACCTGCACGATCGAGAAGGAATACGCGCTGGGCGCGGTGGGACAGCTGCGAACGAGATTCCAGGCCTTTATCGAGTCTCTTGAAATCAAACAGATCCAGGGAGGAAAGTAACATGAAGCTTCTGGATAAAATGATCGCACCCCTGGACAAGGCGCTGGAGCGCTTCGACCCGCTGAAGCAGGCGGAGAAGGGGACCGGCGGACAGCGCGACCGCTATTACGACAAGACCGGCGTCGCCAAATGGCGTGAATGGCGCGGCGTGAAGGACACCATGGTGGACTACGGCGCGTGGCTCAACAACATCTTAAGTATGGTTCAGATGGTGGCCTCGGCGCCGATCCCGATCCTGAAAGGCTTCTGGGAATACCGCTGGATGGGATCTTACCTGGGCACCTTTATGTTCATCGACCGCCTTTTTGAAGGCTATCGCGGACCGGAGCTGCAGATCGCGCATATGAACATGCACGCAATCGTGCAGAGCCTGACCAAGAGAATCGCGTTTGCGCTGAAGAACGACGCACGCTTCGGCGGCGGCCCGGACACGATGAACATCATCCCGCACGACGAGACGATTACCCCGCTCTTCCTGAAAGGCTTCAAGGGCCTTTACCCCTTCCCGCTGCAGACTCTGCCGGAGTTTATCATCTGTGACATTGACCAGCATATTGAGCCTTATTACATCGACGTGGCGGAATCCTACGGACTGCCGGCGGACGTGTGCTCGAGATGCGCGGCCGAGACCGGCGTCGCCATCGACGACGCGTTCCCGCTGTTCGGACGGGTCCTGCTCTCGACGAATATGCCCTGCAACGCCTCGGAAGCGACCTCCATGTTCCAGCGCCGCCGTTATGCGAAACCGGACTTCCCGATTACACTCGCAATGCAGCATAACAATCCGGAGGCTCTGCCCTATTCCAGAGAGACTCTGCAGAACGCGATGGCCTTTGTCGAGGAGCACTACGGCGTCAAATACGACTGGGATGAGTTTTTCAAGTATGCCCGTCTGATGAATGAGCAGAACACCATCGAACTTGAGAAGTGGGACCTCTTCAAGACGCCCTATTCACCCCTCTCCGGCATTGCGGAGTCGCTGTACCGGCTGTATTCCTGGCAGTCGGTCAACGGGCAGGAGGAGTACTTCAACAAGGTCGACCGCAAGGTCATCAAGATCATGCGCAAGTGCTATGAGGAGAAGTATCTTCCCTTCGGCGGAAAGACCAGGCACAGAGCCTTCCTCTGGGGCCCCTCGGCCGTGTATTATACGGACTTCCCGACCTGGACGCAGAACTGCTGGGGCATTACCATCGTCCTCAACATGGACTCCACCATGGGCTATAACATCATCAACACCGAGGATCCGGAGATTGCCATGGACGACATCACCCGCTTCACCGAGAAGGCCTGCATGCGCCATCACGCCGTCGGCGGCTGGGAGAACATCAACGCGGTCTGGGATTGGGCCAAGAACTTCAACTGCGACATGGTCCTGATGAATGACAACATCGCCTGCAACGGCATGCTCGGCGTACACGGCATGATGGAGGAGCAGGCCAGAGACCTGGGATTCCACTTTATCTTCATCGAGCACGACCTGCAGGACAGCCGCACGGTTTCCCGCCAGGATATGCGCAACTGCGTCAACAAGTATATGTCCGTCGTTCTGAACGAGACGCCGCTTGACCCGACGATTGTCGAGTTCGACGATGCGGAAGCATACTGATCAGGAGGTGGATGAAGATGAAAAAGGTTCTGAAGATGGCCCTGAAAGTACTGGGAAAGGTGCTGCTGATCGGCCTGATCGGATTCGCGGCGACCTTTACGCTGTATATTACGAACGGAGAGAACAAGCTGATCTACTACGTGATTCGTCCGTTTTTGAATAAGCACTATGACTCGCAGGTAAGAGACCGGAAAATCTGAAGATACAAGGACAGGGGGGACCGAAAGGTTCCCCCTTTTAAAAATAAACTTGTCAAGACAAGCGGCATGGTGTAAAATAAACTGATACCCTTATGGGCAATAGAAAAAAGAAGGACCCCGTTTCCATGAAAACGGGATAAGGAAGACAGGCGGAGACGATGCATACAGAGAACGCATGGACAAAACAGAAAGCGTCAGCGCTTCTCGAATGGCTGTTTCTCCTTGTGATGGCGATTTATCTGGTCTGCCAGTGCGTGTATCAATCCACCTATGTTCTTCCAAGCTACACGTTCCCGGACCGGCCGGTGTTTCAGCTGATCCTGTGCGCTGCGGCGGTTTTGGCCCTGGGAAAGACGGCCCTGAACGGACTGTGGAACTTCAGAACCGGATTGCTTGCGCTGACGGCCGCAGTCTTTTTCCTGGCGTACCGGACAGGGAGAGAGCTTTTCCTGCTGATGATTCCGGTGCTGATGGCCGGGACGGCAGGGGTTGACTATAGAAAAGTCCTGAAAGTCTATCTTGCCGCGGTGGGAAGTTTCCTCGCCGTTACGGTTCTCTGCTCCTTTACGGGAGTGATCCCCAATATCGTTTATGCCGGGGCGGGGCGATTCCGCAGCAGCTGGGGGAACGCTTACCCGACCGATTTTGCTTCCCTGGTGCTGTCCTTCGTGATGATGCTCTGGCTTTCCTGGGAGAAGATGCCGGCCACGCTCGCGCTGCTGGGCGGGCTTCTGGCCCTATGGATTGCGTTTGCGATTACAGACAGCAGGACATCTGCCCTCTGCGGACTGATGTTCCTGGTGATGATTCTATATTGCAAGGTGCCGCAAATCATAGGAAGCGGGAAAAGCCGGACATCAAAGCTCGATAACGGCATTCAGCTCCTGATGGTTTTTTCCTTCTTGTTTTTTGCCCTGGTTTATTTCGGCGCAGTTCTTCTGTATGCCCGCGGCACGAAAGTTGGAATTGCTTTTGACCGGCTGTTCTCCTACCGGCTGTATATGACGCTGATGATTGTGCGCGATCAGGGCGTTTCCGCGTTCGGCAGCAATTATTCCCAGGTAGGGCTCGGCGGTGCAACCATTCAGGCGGGAGAGTACTACTTCCTTGACAGCTCCTATGCAATGCTGCTTGTCCGCTACGGCTGGGTTCTATTTGCAGCGGTTACGGCGCTCTGGACCGGAATGGGCCTGCGTGCCTTTCGGGCGGGAGATCGGAAGCTTCTCTGCGTCATGACGGTGATTGCTTTTCATGCGATGAGCGAGCATCACTTCCCGGACGTCCAGTACAACATGCTTCTGGCGCTGCCGTTTGCGTCGATTCCGCTGGGGAAGACGACGGCAGCTGAAGCGCGCTTATTTTCGGATCGGATTCGAAAGAACGGGGGTCTCATCTGCTGCGCGGCGGTTTTGGCGGCGGCAGCGGGTTTGGCGGCCCCTCTGGGCCTCAGCAGACTTCGTACGGTTTTTGCCATTTGGGGAACGGAATCACCATCCGGGGAGCTCCGGGCTGTCCTGTGGTGCACCCTTCTGCTCCTTTCAACGGGTACGGTTGCCGTAACGTTATGCCTTTTGGGTTCTCGGCTCCGGAAACGGCAGAGTCCGGACAGGAAGAAGCTTGTGATGCTTGTGCTGGGCATGGCGGTGCTGACCGGAATCGTGCTGACGGATTCTCATGTGATCCGTAGGGCAGATGATCCGGACAGAATCCCCGCGGAGAAAGCCAAAGCGTTGGAACAGATCCTTGATTCCGCAAGCGGAAAGGTCGTCGTGAATGAAGCGCCGGAACTGATTCACCGCCATTATCCGGGGATCAGCCGAAGCATCTGGTACGGTCAGGATCTTGCCAGGGAGAAAAATACATCTGTCGTTGTCAATCTCGGGGAAGACAATATTGTCTTTTCGAGAATGGGCTTTCAGTTTACACAGATTACTCCCGATGAGGCGATCGTCTCAAATGACCCTTCGGCGATGGCAGGCCTGACAGAGGCCGGATATGAATGGACGCCTTATGACGCCGCGGTCCGCGAGGTAGATCTGAAGGCATTTGCGGAGTTCAATGAACTCGAAGTGACCGAACAGGGGAGCATTGCCCTGGAAAACGGGAAGAAGCTGAATCACGGACCGTATCTGGATTTTTATAACGGGACCTATCGAATCACATTTGAACTGAACGCAGATGGCAGCAAGGAACAGGACACACCCTTGTGTTCCCTTTACGTGGCCACACTGGAAGGACAGAGCCTGACCGAAAAAACCGTGGAGCCGGAGAACTTGAGAACCGATGGAACATGCTCTGTGGAGCTGGTTTTTGAGACAGATGATATCCGCTATCTGCAGTTTCCGGTCTTCCCGGCTGAGGGGCAGAACATAGAGATTACCGGGATTCGTTATCAACGAATCGGATAAGCGGACGGTTTTACGGCACAAAGCAAAATCGTGAGGGTGTGCTGAACAGGCATGAAAACGGAGGACGAAGACGGGTGAACTTATACGGCAGCAATCTGTTTTTCGGAATGATGTTTGTCGCTCTGTTTATCCTGCAGCTTTTATGGCTTCGGATTCCCGGAAAGCAGACGGACCGGAGCGCGGACATGAACGGTCGGCTTTGGGATTGCCTGTTCTGTATCTGCACGGCCTTTGCCGCGGCGAGTCTGCTCCGGCTCTACCCGGGCAATGCCCGCCCGCCGATTCAGGACTCTTCCGCCTTCCTCTATATCGGAAAGAGAATGGCGGAAGGAAAGCTTCCGTATCGGGATCTTTTCGATCACAAAGGGCCGCTTCTGTATCTGATTCAGCGGATCGGAATCGGACTGACACCGGGAAGTTATACCGGGGTCTGGCTTCTGGAACTGCTTGGTATGATGATCTCCGCGTGGTATATGCGGAGACTGGCAGGGCTTGTGACGGAAAGCAGGGGCGAGGGGTATCTTGCGGTTCTTGCGGTGCTCGGCGCCTGCGGATGGATGGTATGGCAGGGCGGAAACTTCACGGAGGAGTTTGCGCTGCCCTGGATCACCTGCGCCGCCTATATCTGCTGCAGCTTTTTTGAAAGCGGGTCATATAGAGCACGGGACATTTTGCTTCTTGGAGCGGGATTTGCGGCGGTGCTGCTGCTGCGGGCGAACATGATCGCGGTTTGGGCCTGCTATATTCCGATCGTCCTCGTGCTGCTGCTGAAGGAGAAACGGTTTTCCGACGTCGGAACGTGCATGCTCCTGTTCCTTGGCGGCATGCTTCTGATGATCGCCCCGTTTGTGATCTGGGCGGCGAGAGCGGGATTCCTTCGGGAACTTTGGGAGGATTACATTCTTTTCAACTTCCGCTATACAGGCAGTGTGGCGGTGAGTCATGCGGACCGGATCATGCTGATCCTGCTCTTTGCCAAAGTCCTGTGGCCTGCCGCAGCGGCACTGCTGATCAGTCTGGTCCTGATGCCGCGCAGAAAACTTCTTTGGTACAATCTGCTGTTTTATGCAGTTTCGGTGTTTTCGGCGGCAATGAGCGGCAGACTCTACTACCATTATGCGATTGTGGTGCTTCCCGCGGCGGTGCTGCCGTTTGCCTGCTGCTTTGAACGGACGGCGCGGCTGCTCCGGAAGAAAAACGGGAGCAAAACTGCAAATCCGGCGGTATTGCTGGCATCACTTCTCCTGATGGTGACGGGGGCGGTGACCTATCGGCAGGTATTCTCTTATGAGGCGGAAGACGACACGCTTACCGCGTACCTGAAGGAGAATACGACGGCGGAAGACGATGTGCTGGTCATCGGAAACAGCTCCTGGTACTACCTGCTGGCGGACCGGAAAACACAAAACCGATTTTTCTACCAGCTGCCGCCATTGGAGATCAGCGATCAGCTCAGAGATGAGTTTTACGAGGAACTCCGGCAGAAGCCGGCCGACTGCATTGTGCTGCCGGGCTGGCAGGAGGACCGAGACCGGACGGACAATCTTCTCGGAGGAATTCGAGGAGTTCTGGAAGAAGACGGTTACCGGAAAGAAGAGTATGATGAGTTTGAAGCATTTTTCAGATCATCGATCAAATAACAGGAGGAAACATGGATAAGCTGTTTATTGTGATCCCCGCATATAACGAGGAAGAGAACATCCGGCAGGTCGTGGAGGACTGGTATCCCGTTGTGGAAAAACACAACGGCGGGGGAGAATCCCGGCTGGTCATCATCGATGACGGAAGCAAGGACAGCACCTTTGACATTCTGAAGTCCTGCGCAGAGGACAAACCTCTTTTGCTCCCGCTGACAAAGCCGAACGGCGGACACGGGGCTACGGTTCTTTATGGATATCGCTATGCCCTGGACCATGATGCGGATTATGTCTTTCAGACAGATTCCGACGGCCAGACGCTGCCGGAAGAATTTGAACCTTTCTGGGCCGAGAGAGAAAACTATGATATGGTGATCGGCTGGCGCAAAGGCCGCCAGGACGGCGGCTCACGCGTGTTCGTGACCAAAACCCTGAAGGCAGTGATCAAAGTCTGCTTCGGGGTGACCGTGACCGATGCAAACACGCCGTACCGGCTGATGAAAGCGGAGACCATGCGCCGTTATATCGACCTCATCCCGAAAGACTTTAACCTGTCCAATGTACTGCTGACGGTGGTCTATACGAAGAAGGGCTGCGCAGTGAAGTATATCCCGATTACCTTCCGGCCGCGGCAGGGCGGCGTCAATTCGATCAACATGAAGAAAATCTTCAAGATCGGCCGCCAGGCACTCTCCGATTTCCGGGACATCAACAGAGCGCTGTAAGCGGAAGCGTTCATGAGGAGGATTTAGCTGCGTGGAAGTTTTTTACGGCAGAGACATTCTGCTGCTGGCGCCGCTGCTGCTGCTTTGCGGAATGCAGCTGCTCTGGATGCTGATCCCGACGGGACGTGTCAAGGTTTCGGACAGAATATTGGACCTCGTGGTCTGCGGCTGCATTACGCTTGCGGTGGGAACGCTTCTGCGGCAGTATCCGTGGACAACCATGCCGACGCAGACGGATTCCTCCGTGTTTCTGTATATCGGCAAGCAGATGCATCTGGGGAAGGTCCCTTATGTCGATCTCTTTGATCACAAAGGGCCGGCGCTGTATTTCATTCAGTACCTTGGATATGCAATCTGGCCGGGCTCTGTCGCGGGCGGTGTCTGGATCCTGGAGATGATCAGCTTTTTCCTGCTCTCGCTGATCATGCTGAGAATTGCCGGCTTTGCTTCGAGAGACCGTAGAAATGCCTATCTTGCAATCATGCTGGTTCTGCTGGTCTGTGCCTTCAAGCTGTATCAGGGCGGCAACTATACCGAAGAACACGCGCTGCTGTGGATTACGCTCTCGGCATGGATCTTCTTTTCCTTCTTCCGCACGGGAACCTATACGCGGGGGCAGCTTTTCCTGCTGGGCTTTTCCTGTATGGTGGTTCTGCTGCAGCAGGCCAATCTGGTCACGGTTTGGGTGGCTTTCGTTCCGCTGGTTGTGATCCGGCTGATTCGGGAGAAGCGCTGGCGGGAAATCGGGACCTGCATCCTGCTGTTTGTTCTCGGAATGCTGGCCGCTTTTCTTCCGGTGCTGATCTGGGCCATCCGGAACGACTGCCTGAAAGAGATGTGGCACTACTATATCGTGTTCAATCTGGCCCGGAATTCTGGCCATGGCGGTGAGCCTTGTTTGCGATCGAAAAAACAAGCTCCATTGGTACAATCTGTGGTTCTTCGCGGTGTCCATGGTCCTTATGCAGCTCAGTGGGCGGGATTCGCTGTATTATCTGCTGATTCTCCTCCCGGCACTGATTCTCCCGGCGGCAGGATTCTTTGATGCGCTGCAGCAGCTGCTTTACAGGAAGGCAGCCGGACAGCGGAACGCGGCAGTGATCATACTGTGCGGCTTGATGCTCGCCTCCGCGGCGGTTGCACATCGGGCGGTGAGCAATCTTCGTCCGCGGTATAACGACGGTGTGGTTCCCTACCTGACGAAGCAGACCGAAGAGAGCGACGATATCCTGATCATCGGCAATTATGCCTGGCCCTATCTGGCGGCGGACAGAACGACGCAAAACCGTTTCTTCTTCCAGTGGCCGCCCATTCAGGTCAGCGACGAGCTCTACCGGCAGTTCCTGGAGGAGCTGGACCGGCACCCCTCGGATGTCGTCATTCTGGCGGAGCATGAGAACGCGGAGCTGAAGATCCCGGGCGAGGGAAAGATCGACAACATGCTGAAGATGCTGACCGATCAGGGCTATCAGAAGGAACAGCACGACGGGTTCAGCGCTTACATCGCGCCCTGGAAACAGTAAAACCGAAGTGCAGCGGCTGAAAAGGAGAGACGAATGACCGTACAATGGCTGGGACATGCAGGCTTTCGCATCACACATGAAGGCTACAGCATTGTCATCGATCCGTATAACAGCGATTATATTAACGGCTATCCGAAGCTCTGCGTCAAAGCCGACCGGGTCCTGGTCAGCCATGAACACTTTGGACACAATTACCGTGAAGGTGTGATTCTGTCCGGGAAACCGGAGTCTGAATGCCCTTTCGAGATCGAAACAATCCGGGTGCCGCATGACTTCAAGATGGGCAACTGGAGAGGCTTCTGCCTGATCCACATCCTGAAAGCGGACGGCATGAAGCTTGTCCATATGGGGGATCTGGGAACGCAGCTGTCCGGTGGTGAGATCAGCAAACTCTTCGGCGCGGATGTCATGATGGTCTGTGCCGGGTCATGCACCGCCCTGCCCGCCCAGGAAGCGAAACGCGCGACGGATGAAGTAATGCCGAATGTCATTATCCCGATGCACTATCGGGACGGACACCGGGGCGGACACCGGCTGGAAACCATTGAGGATTTCAAAAACTATTTTGAATCCGATACCCTGTTTCACTATTATGACAGTGATACCATTGAAATCACGCCGGGAATGGAACCGCAGGTTGCGGTTCTGAAGTTCATCGGAGTGAATGAGCAGCCCAGCGGGACCGGCGAGAAAAAAGAAAAAGGAACCGGGCTTCTTCGAAAGCTTTGGAAGCGTTGAGTGATGCGGACGGAGAAACAGAGAAAACTCGATACCGGCTGTGCGGTTTTATTCGCAGTCCTCTTCGGCGTGATCTTTTTGTTCAGCCTTTGGACACCGCTGATTGCGGATGACTATAATTACGCCTTTGGCTATTCGACCGGGACGCGCATCCGCAGTCTGCGGGATATCTGGATTTCCATGGCCTGGCACAGAAAGCTCCTGAACCCGAGGGTTCTGGCACACGGCTGGCTGAGTCTGGTCCTGATGTATCCCAGGTGGGTGTTCGCGGCCATAAACGGCGCGGTGGCCGTGTTCTTCTCCTGGACGACAGAAGCGTTTTTCAGAGAGCAGGGAAGCAGACGGTCTGCCGGTATGACCGCGATGGTTTGGATGCTGCTGTGGATCTGCATGCCGGGCTTCGGCCAGGTCTTCTTCTGGACGGCGGGCGCTTGCAATTACTTCTGGGGCATGGCGTTTTCCTGGTTTGTCATCTGCAGAGTCATTCATCTGCAGCGGCAGAAGGAAAACCGATGGCGCAGTGTCCTGCTGCTCCTGCTTCCGACCTTTGCGGCGGGAGCGTGGTCGGAGCATATTTCATTTGCCATGCTGGTGATTCTTTTCCTGCTCCTCGTTCGAATCTGGGGGCGGACGGGCTGCTTCCCGAGGGAGGAAGCCGTTCTGCTGCTCAGCGGCGGTACAGGATATCTTTTCCTGATGCTGGCTCCTTCCGCAAAGCTTTTTCAACGCCTGCATGACGCGGGAGACCCGACAGAACAGGGGGTCCTCACACGGATTCTGGCCTCTGTGCCGAGCAGGGCGATCCCGCTTGCTGCGGCCGGGTTGGTGCTGATCCTTGCGATTCTGGTACTGGTCGCAAAAAAAAGAGGCAGGAGGACATCTTTGCTGCTTCTCGCCGCAAGCGGCGCAGTGCTGAGTGGAGCGGCGTTCCTGGTGTCAGCCTGTCATGCATATGAATACGAAGGAATTCGGGGGGCGGTTTCCTCTGCGCCTGCCGGGCTCAGTCTGGCGCTGATGATCTGCTGCGCGGCGCTGACGAGCGCACTGAACCGTCGGACGGATACAGAGCGAATTCTGGTGTCGCTGATCTTCGCAATTGGCGGAGTATCCGGCGTTGCGCTCTTCCTTTTTGGAGAGTACTTCCCGATTCGAGGCTTCTGCGCCCCGGTGACCTTGATGATTCTGGCGGCCGTATACCTTGCCGGGCCTGAGCGGGGCAAGTCTTACCATCCGCGGAGAACTGCGGTAACGGGCCTTGTCACGGTGTGCTTTTTCCTTTGCCTGCTGCTTGGGGGAGAGGATATCTACCGTGTTCATCTGACCGCGATTGAGAGAGAAGCTGCTTTTGCCGAAGCGGCGGCAGGAGACAAACGGGTTGTCTTGACCCCCTACCCCTGCAGAACCAAGTATTCCGCCCAGTACGGAAATCAGGATCTCTATCCTGACGCGGGCTGGCCAAACGGCGTTATGGCGGACTATTACGATGTGATTCGGATCATCGTCATTGAAGAATAGAAGAGACAAAGACGGTAGCGGCAGAGCGGAATGAAAGCTGAGAGACAAAACAAACGTATAACCATCGTCCGACTGGCAGCACTGGTGCTTCCGACGGTTTTGCTTCTGCTGTATGAATACGTCCGGATGGGAAAAATCGGAAACGTGACGGCAGACGGAAGCATGTATCTGAGTGTGGCGGACAATTTCCTTTCCACAGGTCATTTCATCCAGTGCACGCGGTGGCTTCCGGGCTTCGTGGTACCGCCGGGACTTCCTATGATTCTGCTTCTGCTGAGAGCTTTGCGCTTTACGGAACCGGTGATCATCGGCGTTCAGGCGATCCTGTTCGGCGGCGCCTGCCTGCTGCTTTGCGAAACGGAGCGAAATCTTTTCGGACGCTGTGGGCTGAGCCCGCTGATCTATCTGCTGGGCTGTATGCGCTGCAGAGTCCTTCTTGGCAATATCATGGTGGAGCACTATTATCTTTTTCTGCTCTGCCTGATTCTTTGGCTGATATTCTGCTCTGAAAGCAAGCGAAAGCTGCTGTGGCTGAATGTGGCGGGTCTGTACCTGCTGCTGACAAGACCGGTGCTGTCTCCGGTTTATCTGGCGGTTCTCGGATATACATTGGTTTCTGCCTGCAAGAAACGGAAACCGGGGTGTGCCGCGAAAGCTCTTTTGCTTCCCATCCTGGTATTGGGACTGAATCTGGCAATCAACTACCGGGAAACCGGGGAGATGATTCTCCTTGAGAGCTATTCCGGTGCGGATGTCTATATCACGGCATGCGCCAATGCACCGGTGACGATCGAAGAGGGCGAAAACTACTTCGATGAAACCAGAGATGAGATTTACCACGATGGGGATATGACCATGGCAGAGAAAAGCAGATTGTTTGGGACCATGGCAAAAGCGTATATCCGGGAACATCCGGGAGAGTATCTCTGGAAAACCGTCCGGCGCTTCGGTGTGCTGTTCCTGAAAAGCTATGGGTGGCTTACGCTGATGCCTGCCGTCGGGGCGGTTTGGATGATTTGCGATGAAACAGACCGACAGAAGCGGCTTTTACAGAGCGGCCTGCTTGTGATGAATGTTCTGATGGCGGTGCTGACTTCCTTCGGCATTCCGGAAATCCGATACACGGCTGTCATCTGGCCGCTGGCCGCATTGCATTTTGCCGCGCTGTACCGTCTCATAACGGATAAACGGCAGAGAGCATCAGGGGGAAACAATGGATAAAGTAGCGGTATTGATCCCTTGCTACAACGAAGCGCTGACCATCGAAAAGGTTGTACGGGACTTCCTGGCGGTTCTGCCTGAGAACAGCCGGGTCTATGTCTATGACAACAATTCCACCGACGGGACCGCCAAACTTGCAGCGAAGGCCGGGGCGACGGTTCGCCATGAATACCGGCAGGGAAAGGGAAATGTCATCCGGAGAATGTTCCGCGAGATCGACGCGGAGTGCTATCTGATGGTCGATGGGGATGACACCTATCCTGCTGACAGTGCACCGAAAATGATTGAAGCGGTGCTGGAGCGGCAATGTGATATGGTGGTGGGCGACAGGCTTTCCTCCACCTATTTTGAAGAGAACAAGCGCCCGTTTCATAACCTCGGAAATCTTTTGGTGAGGCAGAGCATCAACTTCCTGTTTCAGAGCAGCATTCAGGACATTATGACCGGTTACCGCGCCTTCAGCTTTCAGTTTGTGAAGACGTTTCCGGTCCTGTCCAGGGGATTTGAGATCGAGACAGAGATGAGCATTCACGCGATCGATAAGAACCTTGCGGTTGAAAATGTGGTGATTGAGTACCGGGACCGCCCGGAAAACAGTGTTTCCAAGCTCAACACATATTCCGACGGAATGAAGGTCCTGCACACGATCTGGAAGCTGTTCCGGGCGTATAAACCAATGGCGTTTTTCGGAATCATCGCGCTTTTGCTGACAATTATTGCATTCGTGATGTTCCTGCCGGTGTTTGCGGAGTATTTCCGCACAGGGCTGGTACCGCGGTTCCCGACCCTGATCGTGAGCGGTTTTGTGATGATTGCGGCGATTCAGTCCTTCTTTTCCGGGCTGGTTCTGGAAACCATCAACCGGAAGAACCGCCAGGATTTTGAACTGGAGCTGATCCGGGCGCAAAGATTGGCACAGCAGTCAGAGAACGGGAGATGCACGGAAGAATGACAGAACGCGACAGAAGAAAAAGAACAGCGCTCTGGATCCTGGCTCTGATCACCTTTGGCGGGATGGCTCTTCGGCTGGCCTCGTGTTTCTGGGGATACCCGATGGCGCTGCATCCCGACGAGTTTACCATTGTGGACAACGCAATCGACATGCTGCGCCGACACTCCTGGCTGGCCTTTGTCTACAATCGGCCGGACCAGTTTGAAATCAAGTGCAATGCAGCGCTCTTTGCCCTGGCGTCGCGCATCCTGTTCGGGGTTCCTGCCTATGAGGCGTTTGAGACGCATTACATGGCCTTCTATGTGATTGCGAGAGGTTTTACGGCGCTTTTTGGGACAGCGATGATCCCCCTGGCAGCGGTTCTGGCCGGACGGATGGTGAAGAAAGAGAGCCGGCCGCTTACTCAGACGATTACCGCTTTTGTCTTTGCATTTTCGCCGGTTTTGGTGGAACACTCCGCCTATGCGACGCCGGATATTGTGCTGACTTTCTTCGTCCTGCTCTTCGCGCTGTTTGCCCAGCTGTATCTGGAGAGCGGAAAGACCGGATGGCTGTGGCTGTCGGTTATCGTGACCGGGATCGGAATCAGCATCAAATATCCCGCGGGGATCCTTTGCCTGATGATTGCGGGAATGGTGATCTGGCGCTGCATGAGGGAAAAAACATATGGCAGGATCGTATGGTATGGGCTGCTGAGCATTTGTCTGCTGCTGCTGACGGTTTTCCTGATTGCGCCGAATCTGTTTACGGATTTCCGATCGGTTTATGAAACCCTGGTGTTTGAAGCGAGACCGAATCATCTCGGAGCGGATGGGCTGGGCTGGTTTGGAAATATCCGCTTTTACCTGAGGACGATGATTCTGGATCTGGAGCCGATCTCTCTGCTGGGAGCAGGCGCGGGACTTCTCTGGGTACTGCGCCGCCGTTCGGCACGAACGGCAGTGATGCTGATTGCGCCGGTTTATCTGGTGTGCATCAGCGTGCTGTCGCTGCACTGGATCCAGTGGGGGATTCCGGTCTATGTGTTTTATGACCTGCTGACAGGGATCGGGATGGCAGCCCTTCTGAGCCGAATCCGGATGACAGATCAGGCTGGCGGCATGAAGAAGCTTGCTTCCGCGGCCTGGCTGATCATCACCGGTATTCTGGGGATCAATCTGCTTCTCTCCTCAGCAGGGCTGACCAAAAACAAGCTGGCAGAAGACACACGCAGCGTCTCCCTGCGCTACTGCATGGAGCACGGAGTGAACACGGCAAATTCCCTGTTTGAAGGGTATACACCGCTGTCGCCCAACGGCGCGGCGGGATACCGTTACTATGCGTTCCACATGACAGACGGCAAGGCTTATGTGAATGAACCGTATGCGACGAAGCAATACTTCGTCACCAGCGGAGCATACAGCGGGCGCTTCCTTGAGGCGAGCGATCAGTATCCGGATGAAGCGGAAATCTACCGCGCGATCCCGGAGTCTTTTGAGGAGATCTATCGTGTTGAGGGGGCGGGGAGCTACAGCCGCAAGAACTTTGCCTATGAGAATATTCCCTATACACTTCATTTCCTGGGTGAACATTATCCGTGCACCGGCGCCACGATTTATTTCTACGATCTGGATCCGCGATATGTTGTGATTGAAAAGGCAGGGGAATCCGAAATTGCCCTCTGTAGAAGCGATGAACAGATTTTGATGGGAGATGTGCCGCAGACTTGGGTGGTGTATACCCGGGATGACGGGAAAATTGTCCTGCTCTGTGCGGAAAACAATCTGGCAATGGGCTGGTCCGCGGACGGAAGCCTGATCACGGCAGAACCAGAAGCGGAGAACGAGTGCAGATTTGATATCGTGGAGCAAAGCGGCGGAAGTGTACTCATCACGGAAAAAGGTGCGCTTACCCTGGAGAACGGGAAACCGGTGCTCCGGCCTTTAAAGGAAGGGGACGAAAAACAGCTGTGGCGTATCCTGCCCGTGAAAAACTGAAAGCATGAGACGGCCGTGGAGGGATTGATGAAATGAACAAGCAAAAGAAACTGCGAATATACCCTCCATCCCTCAACGCGGTTCTGGGCGGATTGCTGGGCACTGCAGGCTCCCTGGCGGTTTCCGCATTTAAAGGAAGCGGCATTGCCGGAACCGTCGGAAGCGCTGCGCTGGCGGCGGCGGTGTGTGCCTGGGGCTTTGGAAAAGCTTTCTCAGAAAAGGACAGGCGCAGGACTTCCAGCTGCATGATCCTGGCTGTATTATTCGCGGCATTTTCGGTAATAGGGTTCTGCTTTGCGATGGACTCCACTCCGGAGAGGCTCTATGCTTCGAAGGGGAGTCTGCTGAAAGCAGCGGGAGCCTTTTGCGGCTACACACTGATCTTTCATACAGCACTGAGCGGGCTGTTTCGCTGGCTGAAGGAGCGACAGGGCAGAGCTGCTGAACGGATCGAAGGAGAAAAACACGGCTATGCGGGGCTGCTGACCAGACGACCCTTTCCAACGGCATTCTGCACCCTTCTGATCGGATATCTTCCGTATATGATTGTATCTTATCCTGCCCTGTTTATGGGGGACTGCCAGACGATCATTCCACAGGGATTCGGGGCTTCACCCCTTACAACCCATCACCCGGTGCCGTATACCCTGTTCCTCTGCGGCGTGCTCAGGGCGGGAAAAGATCTTCTGTCCTCTTGGAATGCCGGGGCGTTTCTATTCGCGCTGATCCAGACCCTGTTCTTTCTGGCCGTAATGGCATACAGCATTCAGGTCCTGATCCAAAAAGCGGGATGTTCGTGGAAATGGGCCCTGGCGCTGGAAGTCTGGTATGTGCTCGGTCCGCGAATCTCCAACTGCATGTTCGTCATTACCAAAGATGTCTGGTATGCCGCATGCCTGCTTCTCTTCGGAGCATCCGTTTTCTGCGTGCAGCGGGAGGGCTGGACGAGGAAGAACACAATTCAGCTCGCGTTATCTGCAGTGGGAATCCTCTGCTTTCGAAAAGACGGCTTTTATGTCCTGCTCCTCTCTTTTGCGGTCTACCTGCTCTTCAGCCGGAAGCTTCGAAAAGGAATGCCTGTTTTCCTGATTGCCGTTCTGGGACTGCACTTCTTATTTAATCAGGTGATCTACCCTGCGGCAGGGATTGAAAAAGGCAGTATCAAGGAAATGCTGAGCATCCCACTGCAGCAGACGGCCCGCTGTACGAAGTACCTTGGTGACAGCCTGACGGAAGAGGAAAAGAGCGAGATTCTGGATTTGTTCTATTTTGACTCCATCGAAGAGATGGGCGAAACTTATGATCCGTCTTTGGTGGATTATATCAAGTTTCGGTTCCCGGAACAGGTTGATCATGAGACCTTGAGCCGGTATCTGCATCTCTGGGCAAAGATGGGGCTAAAATACCCTGCGACCTATGTCAATGCATTTATCAACAACTATTTTGAGTATGTTTATCCGGGCTGCATTTTCATGCAGTGTTCCTATGACTGGAGCGAGACCTGCTTTGATCGTGTGAATGCGAAGATTGGGGCGGACTTCCGCTATCCGGAGGCGCTTGACAGCTGCCGACGCGGACTTGAAACGGTCAGGGAGAAGATCTTTGAAACCTACCCATTCCGACTGTTCAACATGCCGGGCATGGCAACATGGTTCCTGCTGATCTGGGCTTTCTGGCTGATTTATTCCGGAAAGAAGGAGCATCTGATGCTGGCAGTGCCGCTGTTCGTCGTGATGCTGATCTGCTTTGCATCTCCCTGCAACGGATATTACTGCAGGTATCAGTATCCGCTTCTGCCTTATCTGCCCTGGGCAATGTTGGCAGGAAAAACGGTAAAAAAATAAGAGAATTCGAGGACAAGACCGTGACAAAAAAACGCTACGACGGCATCGATTTGCTGAAATGCATCGCAATCCTGATGGTGATTGCCCTCCATGTGCCGCTGCTGCATTTTTATATGAACGGAGTGGAAGGAAGCGTTTTCCGCAAAGTCCAGTTTGCGCTGCGCATCATTATGCAGCCGGTTCCCTATTTTGTGGCAATCAACGGCTTCCTGATGCTGAAAAAGCGAAGCTTTGATCTGAAAGCACACATTCGGAAGACCCTGACCATGATTCTGCTGTTTTTTATCTGGGCTTCCATTTTGGTTGTTCTGGCAAGAGTTATCGCGGGCGAGGGACTGACTCTGAAACAGTTCTGTATCTATGTGTTTGAAACCGGGGACGGGACCGGAAACTACGCCGGGGTCCTCTGGTTTATGGAAGGACTGATCAGCGTCTATCTGATTTATCCGCTGCTTTGGAAGTCCTATCAGGAAGACTTTCAAAGCTTCCGGTTCTTCTTCGTGGCACTGAGCATTCTGGTGCTCGGGGTGAGCTGCCTGGAAATGATCCGGAATGCAATTCATTTCGATATGGATACCGAAGTGCTGGACCAGTTCATTGGACTGTGCAGGCGTTTCCGGACGGAGATCGGAGGATGGTTCCTGTTCTACTTCTGCCTGGGAGGAATGATCAGTCATGACCTCGACGGTTTCCTGAAAAAAAGAAATGTGATGATCCTGACAGGCCTTGCGGCCTGGGTGGTTTCCTATGCTTTTGCCTATTATATGAGCGAGAGGCAGGGCAGCATGTATGATCCTTCGTTTAACTATGAGTCTGTGTTTACCGCTGCGTTTATTGTCAGCATGTTTGCTCTTGCACTGCCCTATCAGGCCAGCGGGAGACCGCTTTCGAAACTTCTGCTGGGGATCGGGAGAAACACGTTCGGGGTTTTTGTAATTCATAAGATTTTCATCTGGATCATCGACAAACACTTTGAGGTGTTCTCGTTTGGAGAGCGACTTGCGACCTGCCTGGTTGTGCTGGCAGCGAGTTATCTGCTGACGCTGCTGATGAATCGGATTCCCGGACTCAAAAAACTGCTGATGCAGTAAGGGAAACAGGAAGGGCAGGAACAGAAACTACTCGCAGATGAGGAAACTGATTTGAAGAAATATATTCCATGTGCGATCATGACCCTGCTGCTGATTCTGACAGCCGCCATATGCGTTTTTGCAGAGACACGGATGAAACCGACAGAGTCGTACGGGCAAACCGGTATCGCATTTCGTATTCCCGCGGGAGACAAAGAAGAAATCATTTCCTGGTGGTCGAACGATGACGGGCAGGCCTTTGTTTTCCTGCCGTCATATGCAGAGCTCAAAGACCTTCGGGTGATCCTGAGGAAAGGGACTCATGCGATGATCGGGGATATGGAGCTTTCGGACGGAATGGACTGCGGGTGTTTTGAACCGGACACGGAATATGAGATGACCGTTCAGAATCAGAGCCCGATGGCGGTCCGCTTTGTCCGGTCCGGAAACCTTCCGACGATGTTTATCCATACGGTGAGCGGGACGGAAGAAACGATTCATACGCAGCGGAATGTATGGGAGTATGCACAGCTCTGCCTGATGGATACAGAAGGAAAGACGGATTATCAGGGGGAACTGGACGAGATCAGCGGCCGTGGAAGCGGAACATGGTTTTTTGAGAAAAAATCGTACAATCTGAAGCTGAACGGTTCAGCAGACCTGCTGGGTATGGGGGCCGGAAAAAAATGGGCATTGCTTGCCAATGTGATTGATGAGTCCCACCTCCGAAACAAGCTGATCTATGACTTTGCACGTGAGATCGGCTCCTACAGCGGGTTTGCGCCGAACTGTGAGCACGTTGATGTTTATCTGAACGGAACATACGTCGGACTGTATCTGCTGACGGAAAAGGCCGAGATCGCAGAAAACAGGGTGGAGGCCGATCCGGAAGTTATCCTTTTTGAAGTGGATGCGCTTGGACGTTCGGAACGGATGCTGCTGCCATTCGTGCTGGATTGGGGAACCGCGGTTGGAATCAAATCACCGGAGTCCTGTACGGAGCAGGAGCGTGATCTGCTGATGAATGATATCTTTGCGTTTCAGGATACGCTTCTGGACGAATCCAAAGGGGAAGAAGCTTTGCAATTCATTGATCTGGAATCCTGGACGCGAAGGTATTTGATTGACGAAATCTTTGAAAACTATGACGGCGGCTGCCATAGCCAGTATTTCTTCCGGGATCAGAGAGACGGGAAGGACAACAGAATCATAGCGGGACCGTGCTGGGACTACGACAACTGCGCTGATGGCTGGTTCATGGCAAAGCAGAATCCCCGATGCTTCCTGATGCAGAGAATGTGGAAAAATGAAGGGGAACATACGCCGTGGTACGGTACCCTGATGAAGAAGGAAACATTTCGAGACCGCGTCCTGGAGCTGTACCGAAATGAACTGTCCGCCAAAGTGCGCCATTTGATGGAAGTCCAACTGCCGGAGGAAGCAGCATTCCTCCAGAAAGCGCTGAAGATGAATGCGATCCGGTGGAGCCTTGCCGACCCTGCAGAAGCAATCCAACATTTTCATGATTTTATGGAGGAGAGGATCGACTTTCTGGACTCCGCCTGGATTGATGGGGTGGAATACAGAACGGTGACGGCGAAGAGCATCTGGGATTATCGCTATTACTGCACGCAGCCGGGCACGATATGTGAGGATATCCCAATGCCGGAAGAACTGGGTGTGGAAGAGGGCAGCGTCTGGATCCGTGAGGACACGGGCGAGCTGTTTGATCCGAAATCCGTCATTACAGAAGATTTTACGATCGTTTCCGTGCCCGGTGAGACAGAAACCGGTGCAGCATGACCGGTAAAAGCCGCGAACAACGTTAAGGAGGAACCGGAACAGTGGCAATTATGCCGTTTCAGAAAAAAGTTTGGCTCTCCACGCCGACGATGCATGGAGAAGAGCAAAAATGGGTCGATGAGGCCATCCGCACGAACTGGGTCAGCACGGTCGGCGAGAACATTAACGAGGTGGAACGCCTGGCGGCTGAAAAAATCGGGCGCCCATATGCGGTGGGGCTCTCAAACGGAACCGCGGCCCTGCACCTTGCCGTAAAACTGGCGGGGGAGAAGCTTTACGGTCAGCCGAAGATTGGACATGGTGTTCTGGAAGGAAAAAAGGTCTTCTGCAGCGATATGACCTTTGATGCCACGGTGAATCCGGTGGCTTATGAGGGTGGAGAAGCCGTCTTCATCGATACGGAATATGATACCTGGAATATGGATCCCGCAGCCCTGGAGCGGGCTTTCGAGCTTTATCCGGAGGTCAGACTGATTGTCATTGCGCATCTCTACGGAACTCCCGGAAAAATAAAAGAACTGAGGGAAATCGCGGATGCACATGGTGCGCTGATTGTCGAAGATGCGGCGGAGTCCTTTGGGGCAACCTACAGGGGAATTCAGACCGGCAACTTCGGAGATGTCGGAGTCCTGTCCTTTAACGGCAATAAAATCATCACCGGCAGCGCAGGTGGAGTTCTGCTCTGCGACAGTCAGGAGGATGCAAATAAAGTCCGAAAGTGGTCAACCCAGAGCCGGGAGGACGCCGCATGGTATCAGCATGAAGAAATGGGCTATAACTACCGCATGAGCAACATCATCGCGGGAATCATCCGGGGCCAGTTCCCTTATCTGGAGGAACATATCGCACAGAAGAAGGCGGTATATGAGCGATATCGGGACGGACTGGCAGATCTTCCGGTAGAAATGAACCCCTATGCCGCCGAAGAGGCGGAGCCGAACTTCTGGCTCAGCTGCATGCTGATTCGGCCGGAAGCCATGTGTCGACAGGTACGGGGGGACAGAGATGCACTTTATGTCAGTGAGCGGGGCAAGAGCTGCCCGACGGAGATCCTGGAGACCCTGGCGAAAAATAACGCAGAGGGCAGACCGATCTGGAAACCGATGCATCTGCAGCCGATTTACAGGATGAATGCGTTCGTGACCCGGAACGGGAATGGCCGTGCAAGAAGCAACGCATATATACGGGAAACCGGTTTCCGGGATGTGGGAGACGATATTTTTAACCGGGGACTCTGCCTGCCAAGCGACAACAAGATGACGCCGGAACAGCAGAGCGGTGTCATTGAACTGATTCACCGATGCTTTGAATAAACAGGCAGAGAACCTGATGACCGCAGAAAACGGCTTACGCGACGAGAGCAGAATATCAGTACGGTAGGAGCAAAAACAGTTTATGTATAAACGCAGCAGTGAAAACTGGACCAAGCATCTGGACTTCATCCTTTTGGATGCAGCCTGTCTTGCGCTGTCCCTTTTCCTGGCGTATTATGCGTATTATTATTTTACATACCATAAACTGTTCGACCTGTTTGCAGATGATCTTTATCGCAATATTTTGATTCTGCTGATTCTGATTGACGTGTTTGTCGCGGTGCTGCTGAACACCATGCACCATGTTATGCATCGGGGATATTTCGTCGAGTTCAGTCAGACAATCAAGCAGGTGCTGCTGGTCTTTGGTGCGGAAATCCTTCTGCTCTTCGTGATGAAGTGGTCCGGAACCTACAGCCGTGCGATTCTTTCCCTGACGACGCTGTTTCATCTGGTTTTGTCTTATTCCACACGGCTTCTCTGGAAACGTGTGGTTCGGCTTTACAGCGGACAGAGAGAAAAGCGCAGCATGATTCTTGTCTGCGCTGAGCGGGATGTGGAGACGGTTCTGTCCCGGAGCAGTTCGGAAGACGAAGCGGGATTCAGCGGTGTGGTGCTTACGGACCGGAATGCGACCGGGGAGACCGTTTGCGGCTTGCCTGTTGTTGCGGGGCTATCCGATGCCGCTCAGTATATCTGTCGGGAATGGGTAGACGAGGTTTTCCTCTATACGGATATGGCGGGCCTGGATGCAATGCAGGAGATGGAGTCAGAGACAGAGGGTGGGCCGAACCATAAGCTGGAGCAGGGAACGGTGGCTGCCCTGGTGGATGCATGCCGCCAGATGGCGGTTCCGATCCATATCCGGGTACCGCTTGGCGGACACAAAGGCCGCAGTTTCGTTGAAAACGTGAACGGCTTTCATGTGGTTACCATGACCGCAAATTTTGCATCCCCGCTGCAGCTGTTTCTGAAACGCCTGATGGATCTCCTTGGAGGCCTTGTGGGCAGTGTGTTTGCCCTGCTGATTGTGCTTGTCTTCGGACCTGTGATCCGAAAGAAGTCTCCCGGACCCGCGCTGTTTAAACAGGAGCGGGTCGGACAGAACGGAAAGCATTTTAAAATCTATAAAATCCGTACGATGTATCTGGACGCCGAAGAGCGGAAGAAGGAGTTTCTGGATCAGAACCGTGTGGAAGACGGCATGATGTTCAAACTGGACTTCGATCCACGCATTATCGGAAATGAGATTCTGCCGGACGGTACAAAAAAAACGGGAATCGGAGAATGGCTGAGGGAGCATTCCCTGGATGAGTTTCCGCAGTTCTGGAATGTCCTGATCGGGAATATGAGTCTGGTGGGAACAAGGCCGCCGACAATAGACGAGTGGGAGAAGTACGCGTACCACCACCGGGCGAGGCTCTCTTTCAAACCGGGAATTACCGGTTTGTGGCAGGTCAGCGGGCGAAGTAAAATCACGGACTTTGAAGAAGTTGTACGGCTTGATACGGAATACATCGAACACTGGGATCTCGGACTGGACCTGCGTATTCTGCTGAAAACAATTATCACTGTTTTCAACAGGGATGGAGCAATGTGATAATACTTTTTGATCAATTGGAGGATCAATTGAAGTCTGATGATGAAGAGAGCATTGATTACCGGAGTAACCGGACAGGACGGATCATATCTGTCGGAATTTCTGCTGGAGAAGGGTTATGAGGTCCATGGGATCATACGCCGCTCTTCGGTAGATTTCCGGGAGAGAATTGCACACCTGGAGGGAAGGGAGCACTTCCATCTGCATTACGGCGATCTGACGGATTCGATGAGTCTCGTCAAGATCATTGCAGCAGTGCGGCCGGACGAGATTTATAACCTGGCGGCGCAGAGCCATGTACAGGTCAGCTTTGACGTTCCGGAGTTTACCGCGGATGTGGATGCGACCGGCGTACTGCGGGTGCTGGAGGCGGTTCGAGTCTGCGGTCTCGGAGATACCTGCCGGATTTATCAGGCCTCGACCAGCGAACTGTACGGAAAAGTGGAAGAGGTGCCTCAGAATGAGAAGACACCGTTTCACCCCTATTCGCCTTATGCGGTGGCCAAACTGTACGGATACTGGATTATAAAGGAGTACAGGGAAGCATATCATATGTTCTGCTGCTCCGGAATCCTGTTCAACCATGAATCGGAGCGCCGGGGAGAGACCTTTGTTACACGAAAAATCACACAGGCCGCGGCACGTATTGCCCAGGGAATTCAGGACAAGCTCTATCTGGGGAATCTTTCCTCGCTTCGCGACTGGGGCTATGCCAAAGACTATGTGGAGTGCATGTGGCTCATCCTCCAGAATGAGAAGCCGGAGGATTATGTGATCGCAACGGGGCAGCAACATTCCGTACGGGATTTTGCTACCCTAGCGTTCCATTATGCCGGTATTGAACTGAAATGGCAGGGGGAGGGACTGGAAGAAAAGGGCATCGACAAGGCAAGCGGTAAAGTCCTCGTGGAGGTGTCCCCCGCCTTCTACCGCCCAACGGATGTTGTGAATCTTCTGGGCGATCCTTCAAAGGCCAGAAAGGAACTGGGCTGGAACCCGACGAAGACAAGTTTTGAAGAGCTGGTGCGCCTGATGACCGAGCATGATATGAAGAAGGCAGCAGCGGAGCGGGAAAAGCATCGGATGGCGGCAGGCGCCATGGCATAACGGAGAAAGAACGGTATCTAATCATGATGGATAAGGACGCAAAAATCTATGTCGCAGGGCACCGCGGAATGGTCGGCAGTGCCATTAAGAGAGAACTGGAGCGGCAGGGCTATACCAATCTCGTGACCAGGACGCACAAAGAGCTGGACCTGATGCGCCAGGATCAGGTGGAAGAATTCTTTGCCCGGGAGAAACCGGAGTATGTCGTACTTGCCGCGGCCAAAGTCGGGGGCATTGTGGCAAATCAGAATGCACTGGCGGATTTTATGTACGACAACATGATGCTGGAGATGAATGTGATCCACGCGGCCTGGAAAAACGGCTGCAGGAAGCTGCTTTTTCTTGGATCAAGCTGCATCTATCCGCGGCTTGCTCCTCAGCCGATGAAGGAAAGCTGTCTGCTGACCGGAGAACTGGAAAAGACCAATGAGGCCTATGCGCTGGCGAAGATCAGCGGCTTGAAATACTGTGAATTCCTGAACCGGCAGTACGGGACAGACTTCATTTCCGTCATGCCGACCAATCTCTACGGACCGAATGACAATTATCATCCGCTGCACAGCCATGTGCTGCCGGCTCTGATCCGCCGGTTCCATGAAGCAAAGGAAGCAGGCGCGGAATCTGTTACCTGCTGGGGGGACGGCACACCGCTCCGGGAGTTTCTTTATGTGGATGATCTGGCCAATCTCTGTGTCTTCCTGCTGAACCATTACAGCGGCAATGAGACCGTAAATGCAGGGACCGGAAAAGAACTGAGCATCAGGGAGCTTACGGAACTGGTCGCGAAGGTTGTCGGCTATACCGGAAGAATCGAGTGGGACACCACAAAGCCGAACGGAACGCCGAGAAAACTTTTGGATGTCAGCAAAGCAGCCGCGCTTGGCTGGACGTATAAAACGGAACTGGAGGACGGAATTCGTCTGGCCTACGAGGACTTCCTGCATAATCCGATGCGGGCGGAGAGATAAACATGAATATCATCCTTCTCAGCGGCGGTTCCGGAAAACGGCTTTGGCCGCTGTCCAACGACATCCGCTCCAAGCAGTTTATCAAAATCTTCCGGACTCCGGACGGAAACTACGAATCCATGGTACAGCGTGTCTACAGGCAAATCCTTTCGGTGGATCCGGATGCGACGGTGACCATCGCCACGAGCAAGTCACAGATTTCTGCACTGCATAATCAACTGGGAGAGCAGATTGACATCAGTGTGGAGCCCTGTCGACGCGATACCTTCCCGGCGATTGCGCTTGCAGCCGCGTATCTGCACGATGAAAAGGGCGTGCAGGAAGAGGAAGCAGTGGTTATCTGCCCGGTGGATCCATATGTGAATGAGGATTATTTTGAAGCCATTCAAGAGCTCTGGACGCTGGCACAGCAGGGGGAGGCAAATCTGACCCTGATGGGGATTGACCCGACTTATCCCTCTGAAAAGTACGGCTATATTATGCCGGTTGATCAGAACAAACGATCCAGAGTATCCGGCTTCAAGGAGAAGCCGGATGCGGCAACGGCTCAGAAATATATCGATGACGGAGGCCTTTGGAACGGCGGCGTGTTTGCCTGCAAGCTCCGCTACGTGCTTGACCGGGCGCGTAAACTTCTGAATTATACGGATTACAAAGACCTGTATGAGAGGTATGAGACCCTGCCGAAGATTTCTTTCGATTACGCGGTTGTAGAGCATGAACCGGATATCGAGGTTCTCCGCTTCGGAGGGCAGTGGAAGGACCTCGGCACCTGGAATACCCTGAGCGAGGCAATGGGAGAAGCTTCCGTAGGCGATGTCCGGATGGACGATACCTGCACCAATGTCCATGTAATCAATGAACTTGGAGTCCCGATCCTGGCCATGGGACTGAAGGATGCGGTCGTCTCCGCCTCGCCGGAGGGTATCCTTGTGGCAGATAAGGCCCAGAGCAGCTATATTAAGCCCTATGTGGATGCAATCGACCGGCAGGTCATGTTTGCGGAAAAAAGCTGGGGTTCCTATCTCGTCCTGGATGTGGAAGAGAACAGTATGACAGTCAAAGTAACTCTGAATCCGGGACATCGGATGAACTATCACAGCCATGACCACCGGGATGAGGTCTGGACCGTCGTCAGCGGAACCGGACGGACGATCGTGGACGGTATGGAGCAGCCTGTTCGGGTAGGCGATGTCATTACGATGGCGGCAGGCTGCAGACACACTGTGATTGCCGAGACAAAACTGCAGATGATTGAGGTGCAGCTGGGCAGAAATATTTCAGCTGCCGACAAGCATAAGTATGAGCTCAATGAATAAACCGCTTCTGCTTAAACCGGCAGCCAAGAATTATCTATGGGGCGGCAGCAGACTGAATGACGACTTCGGGAAAAAAATCGCACTCTCGCCGCTTGCGGAAACCTGGGAATGCAGTACGCATCCGGATGGACAGAGTGTAGTCGCAGAAACAGGAGAGCCGCTCGGCGGGGTACTGGCGAGGCATCCGGAATTTCTCGGAACGCATCCGCTTCGGCTTATGGGGGGAAAAGCAGAGCTTCCCATCTTGATTAAACTCATTGACGCGAAACAGAATCTCTCTATTCAGGTACACCCAGACGATGATTATGCTTTGCAGCATGAGAACAGTCTCGGGAAGACCGAACTGTGGTATGTACTGGCAGCGACACAGGATGCGAAACTGATCTATGGATTTCGGAGAAGCATGGACCGGGAGCAGGCAGAGAGCGCGATCCGTGAGAAGAGAATCGAGAGTGAACTCAATCATATCCCGGTACATAAAAATGAAGTATTCTTTGTGGAGGCTGGAACGGTCCATGCGATCGGTGCCGGAGTCCTGCTGGCGGAGATCCAGGAAAACAGCAATGTAACGTACCGCCTCTACGACTATGACCGGACAGACCGCCGGGGAGAGAAAAGAGCCCTGCACATTGACAGGGCGCTTGATGTGGCAAAACTGACTGTTTCCTCTGCTCCGCGGCAGCCAATGCGTGTCATGAAGTATCGAAATGGCTGTGCAGAAGAACTGCTGGGACGCTGTAGGTACTTCCAGGTAGCGCGGATGCTTCTGAATACGGAAATCCAACGGGATCTCGCGGCCTTTCAGACGGACAGCAACAGCTTCCATGCCTTGCTGTGCACCGAAGGCTGTGGGGTTTTGTTCGGAGAGCAAATTATGATCCCGTTTTTCAAAGGGGACTGCATATTCATTCCGGCAGAGTCGATTCCGTTGAAACTACACGGCAAGGCGCAGCTGCTGAATGTAAGCTGCTGAAAGGAGTCTCATATGACCAGTAACTGGTTCAAGCTGATCATGAAAGCGATGAATGTACAGTATGGGAAAAACCTTATCCTGAAAGGGGCTCCCCTGATTTATAACAAAAGAGGAGCTGTGCTCACAATTGGAGATAACTGTACGATCAAGTCATCTTTCCTTTCGAATCTTGTCGGGCTGTATAGCCGTACAATCATTGTGACAAGAAGCCCGGAGGCCTACATTCACATTGGAAACCATGTTGGAATCAGCGGTGCAACTATTTATGCCAGGGCGGGGATTACCATCGGTGATAATACGGCGATCGGCGGGAACGTGAAAATACTGGACAACGATTTTCACCCAATCGAATTTGAAGTACGAAATCAGCTTTTAGATGATCCACAGGGGGGCAATTCAGATTTGATTCCGGCGAAGCCGGTGACGATTGGGAAAAACTGCTTTATCGGATGTAATGCCATTATTCTCAAGGGAACGGTACTGGGGGAAGGCTGCGTTGTCGGAGCAGGAGCGGTTGTAACGGGAAAGTTTGAACCAAATTCCGTGATTGCCGGTAACCCGGCAAGGGTCATCCGTAGATTGGGAGAGGCACAGTGAAAAAGCGATTGTTGATCTATGCGCATTATTATGCGCCCGATGTAGCCTCGACAGGTCAGATCCTTCAGAATCTGGCAGAAGGAATGGCGGATGAATTTGATGTTACCGTTATCTGCACTGTGCCAAGCTACACAGGGAAAATCGCAGAAGGTTACGAAGAAAAGAGATTCTATCGGGAAGAGCTTAACGGTGTGCATATCCTTCGCGTACCGGTTCCGGAATTTACGAAGAGCAGCAAAAAGAGCAGGATTAAAAATATCCTGGCTTATTATTATAGAGCGCGTAAAGCCACCGATATGGTTGGGGCGCAGGATTATATATTTACCATCAGCCAGCCGCCGATTATGGGCGGCATGCTTGGCGTTTACGGAAAGTACAAACTGAAAGCGAAATATATATACTGTATTCAGGACTTCAATCCAGAACAGATTATGGCAACGGGCTATGTCAGGTTTAAGCTGCTGCTGAAAGCAGCCATGTGGCTTGACAAGAGAAGCTGCCGGAAATCAGATCTGGTTGTGACGGTTGGGAGAGACCTCGGAGAGACACTTGAACGGCGTTTCCAAGGGGGAAAAGTACCTAATTACACCATTATTAACAATTGGATTGACGAAAAACAGATCAGACCGCTTCCCCAGGATGAATCCAATGTAGCTGCTTTTCGAAAACAGTTCAGCCTTGACGGAAAATTTGTGATCATGTATAGTGGAAACATTGGGCTTTATTATGATCTGGAAGGGTTGTTCAGAGTAATTGAATCTGTTCAGAATGTGAAAACACCCGATGGCCGAGATGTGGTCTTTGCGTTTGTCGGAGAAGGAACTGTTCTGGGAAAACTGAAGAATTATCAACAGAAACACCATATGTCAAATGTTGTCTTCATTCCGTACCAAGAGAAAAACAGGCTGGTTTACAGCCTTAATGCGGCAGATGTGCATTGGTGCGTGAATGCAAAAGGCATCAAAGGCGTCAGTTGCCCAAGCAAGTTCTATGGCATCGCCGCAGTCGGGAAACCTGTTCTTGCGGTACTGGAAGACGGAACCGAGATTCGCATGTTGATAGAGGAGACAGGCTGCGGCAAGTGTGCGGAGCCGGGCGATTATGAGAAGATCAGAGAAACAGTCATCTGGTTTGCGGAACATGCAGACAGTAAAGAGCTTCCGGAAATGGGGAAGAGAGGTTTTGAATATCTCAAGGCTTATCTCACAAAAGAGATCTCCATAAGAAAGTATATTGAGGCGATCAACGGGCTATGACTTATTTTCTGTTGTTTTCCGGGCTCGAAATGACAGCGGTGTTTCTGGGTTACTTAAAGCGATCATTAACTCAAATCCCATGGATGAGCCAGAACTATACAACGGCACTGAAGGGGATCTCTATACTTACAGTCTTATGGGTGCATGTGGGCGCGTGTTATGGGATTGGCGGGATCCAATTTATTGGTACTGTTGGAGTTTCCCTCTTTATTATCTTTTCCGGATACGGATTGGAGTTATCAGTCAGTAAAAATGGATTGAATGATTATTGGAAAAAGAGAATTCTGCATGTTATGCTGCCATATTGGCTCGTAGAGGGGATCGGGCTTTTTATAAGTGGACGACTGACATTCAGAACATATGTACTGGATTGTTTGTTTCTTAAACCGGCAGTAGGCCCCGGATGGTTCATGCAGTACATCATGATCTGCTATCTGCTCTTCTATCTTGCTATAGTTGTAATTCAAAAGATTAACCCTAAAGAACCTGAGAAACTCGAGATAAAGCTGCTTTATGGAGTGTTTCTGATCTGGTTCATAATTGACAGCTTGTTTTTTGCCAATCCGGATATGCCGTTTTTGAAGGCGAGGCAGATGCTGTGTTTCCCGTTTGGGGTATCAATCGCAAAAAACAGAGGGGCTTTTGAAAAAGCAGCCGGAAGACCTGTGACGTTTTTTCTCGGGAGTTTGATAGGCCTTCTCTTCATGGGGATTACTCAAATCCCTGCGGTAAAAGAATTGCCGTTTCTTCTACAGAATGTGTTATCTCTTTTTACAGTGTTCCCATTGGCAATTGCAGTTTTATCTCTCACAAACCGATACCGTTGGTTCGTGAACAATTGGGTGTTGAAGCAGATAGGAAGTGCTTCTTTTGAGATCTATTTAGTTCATGCTTTTACACTGGAGAAACTACAAATGTCGTTATCTTCTTTTGCTGTATTTCTTGTGGTAACGACGATAGGGGTATGGCTGCTTCATATAGTGCTCCGAAAGGTGAATCGGTTATGGTTGATTTAACAGTAGTTATCCTCACAAAGAACGAAGAAAAGAATCTCAGGAAGTGTGTTGAGTCCTTTCATGGAATAGCAAAACGGTTTGTGATCATTGACAGCGGTTCTACAGATGGGACGAGAAATCTGTGTGAGCAGCTTGACACTGAACTGCGCACAGTAGGCTCTCGCCTGGACTTCTATGTTCATCCATGGACATCCTATTCCGATCAACTTAACTGGGGACTTGAAAATACCGGTATTACAACCGAGTGGTCCATGCGAATGGATGCTGATGAAGAGTTGCTGCAAGAGCTCGTTTCCGAAATTGCTGAGAAACTAGGCAGGCTTCGGGAACCAGTCAATGGGATCGTACTTCGTCGACGTACCATTTTTATGGGAAGATGGATAAGACATGGAGGACGCTATCCGGAACTCCTTTTGCGGATTTTCCGAACCGGGAAAGCCAAATGTGAGATGAAGATGATGGACGAGCACATGTTTCTCTCAGATGGGACAATGGTAACCTTCGATCACGACCTGATCGATAACAATCAGAAGGATCTGGACTGGTGGACATCAAAGCACAACTGGTACAGCAATCGAGAGGTGCTGGATTACCAGATGAGTTTTGAAAACGATTTACTGCAGAAAAACGGCGCTACAAGCATACAGGCACGGATCAAACGAACAATAAAAAAAAGCGGGTACTACAAACTCCCCAAGTTTTTCCGCGCGCACATTTACTTTCTGTATCGATATTGGATTCGCTTGGGTTTCCTGGACGGAACGGAAGGTAGAATTTATCATTTTCTCCAGGCGTACTGGTACCGCTTCCTTGTAGATGCAAAGATGTATCAATGTGAAAAGACAGGGACGAAGATGAAACCGCAAGGAGATTTAAAGACTTAAAAGCTGGGGACGTAGGGACAAATGACAAATTGGAAAAAAGACATCTTAATAATAACAGGCAGGTATCTGCCCGGTTATAAAGATGGAGGACCTGTTCGCACGATTAAGAATCTTACGGACTACTTGGGAAATGAGTATAATTTCAGAATCTTGACAGCAGATAGAGATCATGGAGATGAGGCACCATATCCAGATATCACCGTCAATACCTGGAATCGAGTAGGGAATGCTTTGGTTTGGTATGTACCGCCAGGAAAGTTTTCTTTTTCGATTATTCGGAAAATGTCGGAAGAAGCAGATACTGTTTTTATCAGTGGGTGTTTTAGTGATTATGCCATTAAAACCTTGATCCTGAATCGTATAGGGCAGATAAAAAAGCCTGTGATCATTGCGCCAATGGGACTCTTTATGCCGAATGCCATGAAGAGAAAACCAATCAAATACAACTCATTTATCATGTTGTTTAAGCTTTTGGGGATGTTTCATAATGTAAAATGGTCTGTCTCTTCTGAAATAGAAGAAAAATGCGTAAAAAAAGAAATCTCCCCTGAAGCGGTTTGCTATATTGCCAAGGATCTCCCACGCATGGTTGAAGAGAAGACAATCCACAAAAGAAAAAAAACGGGAGAATTGCGAGCTTTTTTCATTTCCCGCATTTCGCCGGAAAAAAATATCATTCAAAGTATCGATATCTTAAAGGAATGCCACAGTTCAATCTGGTTTACGATATATGGACCGATTTTGAACCAACAGTATTGGGAAAAAGTAGAAGAAAAGCTGCTTGAATTACCTTCCAATATCCATGCTGCTTACAAGGGAAATATTAATTCGGAGCAGGTTGTAGAGACACTTGAACAAGAACATGTTTTCCTCTTTACGACGATAGGCGAGAACTATAGTCATGTAGTTCATGAGGCTCTCTCGGCAGGCTGCCCATGTGTAATCAGTGATCAGACGCCCTGGCAGGATTTGGATAAGAATTGTGCAGGGCATGTATTGCCATTGAATGATAACAGCAGATTTGTCAAAGCAATAGAGTCTTATGCGGAAATGGCAGAAACAGATTTTCAAAAGATATCGGATGCAGCACATGACTATGCGAGACGTGTCAGCAGAGAAAGTGCTGAAACAACAGGATATAGAGTTTTGTTTAATAGTGTCAAAAAAGTCAAGCAATAGAGGAGAATAATACTTATGATGGAATAAAGAGAATTTGAGAGGCCGGCTGACACTATTTATCATGACGCACGTAAATATAGGAGGATACCGCAAAGGGGTAATAATCCATCTGCAAAGCTCTAAAAAGATGCGTGGCTATATTACCATAACAGATAGTGATGGATAGAAGTGAATACAATACTTATAAGGGGAAGCATATATGGGTAAGCTGTTCAGTGTTATTACACTGACATACAACAACTTTGACCGTTTGGAAGAAACGATTCTTTCTGTCTGTGCACAGGATTATGGCGATATAGAATATATAATCTGTGATGACGGGTCGAAAGATTTTCCTGAAGAACAAGTTGTTGAGTGGATAGAGAATCACAAGAGTTTAAATTTGAGACGTTACATGATCCTGAGGCAGCCGAAAAATGTCGGCACAGTGCAGAATATTAACTATGCATACAGACACGCTAAAGGTGATTACTATATTAATCTCAGCTGTGGAGATGTTTTTTTTGAGAAGCAAACCATTAGCAAGATTGCGTCTCGGATGATCAACAGGAAAGTAAAAATGATGGTGACGTCCCGGCTCCTTTATGTAGACAACTTTATTCCTGTTGGATTGGTACCACACTATAGTGAACGCAAAAAGCTGTATCAGATGACGGCGAGAGCGGTTCAGCGCGAGGAGTTTTTAAATACGAGACTGTACGGCATGGCTTCAGGCAGTGTGCTCTGCTCTTCAAGAACAGCTATGGAAGAGATGGGCTTCTTTGATGAAAGATATATTCTTATGGAAGACAGCCCCCTTTTTGCGAATTATTTGAAAAGATACAAGTTAGAGTGTTGTCCGGAGTTGGTCTCAATCTGGTATGAACAGGGTGGCGTGTCTACAGGGAACAACAGAGAGCTTTCGCCGATATTGCAAAAAGACACAGCACTGTTCGAGCAGAATGAACGTAAAGATTATCAGGGACCACCTTCAACATTTGAAAAACGAAATAAGAAGTTTTTGAAAGCAAGACGGGATGCGGAGACAAAAATACATAAGATATTTTGCTACCTTCGTTATCCAGTTCAAGCAGGTTCGTTCCTGACTTTTAAAATTGGGGATAGAATAAAACGGATAGAAGATAAACAGGCCATAAAAAAAGTGCTGACAGAAAGAAGTCAAGCTGCAGTTGATGGTTGTTAAGGAGCGTCAGATATGCAAGTTACAAAATACGTTTTTCAACCGCATGGAGATGAACGAGGCCAACTGATTGCGCTGGAGGAGTTTAAGAATATTCCGTTCAAAATAAAGAGAGTTTATTACATGTATGATACCTGTGAAGGAGTCGTGAGAGGTTGTCACGCGCATAAGAATCTTCAACAAATTCTTATCTGTATTCATGGCAGTTGCAAAATCAAGTTAGACAACGGAGAGGAGACAAGTATTATCCTGCTCGATAAACCTTATGAAGGACTATTTGTTTCCAACGCTGTGTGGAGAGAAATGTACGAGTTTTCTTCAGATGCAGTCCTGATGGTACTTGCTTCGGAACTCTATGATGAAACAGATTATATCCGAAACTATGATGAGTTTCTCACCTATGTAAAGCAACAGAAATCTTTGATCTTCAATGAGGAGGCAATGGATTAGTGGAAGTCCCTTTTGTCAGTTTTAGACCAGTAGAACAGGAACTCAATGATGAGCTGAGATCAGCGTTTGATCGAGTTTATGCAAACAGCTGGTATGTCAGAGGTGAAGAAGATGAGCGGTTTGAAAAAGCTTTTGCCGACTATTGCGGAGTTAGATTCTGTATCGGAGTAGGGAATGGCTTGGATGCGTTGATGCTTGCGCTGAAGGCTCTTGGAATTGGACCGGGGGATGAAGTCATTGTACCTTCAAATACATATATTGCAACAGCGCTGGCTGTAACATATGTTGGCGCAGTGCCGGTTTTTGTAGAACCTGACAGGCGAACATTTAATATGGATCCGGAGCAACTTGAAGCTGCTGTCACGGAAAAGACGCGGGCAATCATGCCGGTTCATTTATATGGTCAGGCTTGTGACATGGACCGAATAGTCGATGTTGCAGAAAAGCATCAGCTGTATATTGTGGAAGACTGTGCTCAAGCTCATGGAGCCACTTATAAAGGGAAAAAGGTCGGAACTTTTGGGGATTTAGCTGGATTCAGCTTTTACCCGGGTAAAAATCTCGGAGCCCTGGGCGATGGCGGAGCGGTGACGACGAGCAGTGAGGGGCTTGCTGAGAAAGTCCGGGCTTTAGGTAATTACGGATCTGACTACAAGTATCATCATATTTTGAAAGGAAACAACAGCCGTTTGGATGAATTACAGGCAGCATTTTTGTCAGCAAAGCTTCCGCACTTGGATCGAATGAACACGGAGCGCCGGAAGATAGCGGACAGATATTTAAATAAAATAAAGAATCCCAAAGTTGTACTTCCATTTGTATTAGACGCGTGTACTCCCGTGTGGCATGTATTCGCAATCCGCTGCAAAGATCGCGATAGGTTAGAGAAATACTTGAATGACAGAGGTATCAGAACCAACAAGCACTATCCGACTCCAATACATCTTCAAGAGTGCTATCGGGATCTGGGCTTCAAACGTGGGGCATTTCCGATAGCAGAAGAGATAAGTTCTACAGAGCTTAGCCTGCCTATGTATTATGGAATGACAACGGAACAGATTGACTATGTAATCGATGCTGTAAATGGGTTTTAGCGATAACGCGTTGGCTTTATCCTATCGGGGTTTCATTTTCTCCTTGTTATTATAGAACAGGGAATGTGTTCTATAATAAAGATTGGCGAATGAGCAATCGCTTTCAGCACGACATCAGGATTTTCAAGTAGTTTTCCGGTAAGGTGTTTTGGAAAATTTGCGTGTACTTCTTCTAAGAAATAAAGAGTCTGTATTTTTTCCCGAGGAACTGAAATGGAAATAATCTCTAGTAATAAAATAGCCTTTCTAATTTCTGCATATACGGAACCTTCTAGTCTGCATGCGTTAGTCAAAAAACTGGATAAAATGCTTTTTGCTGATTTTTACATCCATATCGATAAAAAAGTTCAAATCGAACCATTTCAAGATGGGTTAATGAATATGCCAAATGTTTTTTTCCTAGAGGATAGAATCCGGGTCTTTTGGGGGGGCTATACTCAGGTAGAAATGCAGATGGCGATGATTAAAGAGATGCTTGGAAGAAATATCAAGTATAAACGGGTTGTCAATCTAACTGGGACAGATTATCCGGTCGTTAACAAGGAAATCTTGTGTGATGTACTTAATAAAAGTGATGTTGAATACATTTGCGGATTTGAAATAAACAGTGAACTTAGAAGCGGCAATAAAAAAATGATATATAAGTATTCGCGTTTTTATCTGATGGATACTTTTAGAGTGATTCGGGCGCTCATAATAAGAATGAGGTTACCACGGTTTAGTTTTTGGAGGAATCGGTTTTCCATTTATTACGGGAGTGAATATTGGGGATTAACCTATGATTGCGTTTCAGAATTATTCAATACTTACATAAGCGATGAACCATTACAGAAATTGCTCCGCTTTTCATTTGTTCCAAGTGAAGCGTGGATGCATACTTTGTTTTTTAACTCCAATTGGAGTAAGAGAGCGATAAAACGTCCAGAAGAGTGTGATTATAATCTAATTAACTTGTCCCCGATTACATATTTTAAATATGGGAATGCGATAAAAATACTGAATGAGGAAGATTATAAAGATATCATTTCCAGCGGTAGACTGTTTGCACGAAAAATAGTTACGGGGAAATCTGATCACCTTATATCTATGTTATGTGAGAACGAATAGCTTCTTTCCAGTGCCCCAGTATGGAGCACGTAAGAGCGAGCCTGCTTTCCTATGAATCTAATTTCCTAATCATTCTAGCTGGTACACCACCATAAACGGAATTAGCATCTGTGCTTTGAGTTACAATTGCCCCAGCTGCGATAACACATCCTCTTCTGATGGTGGTATTTCCTAAAATTGTTGATCGGGCGCCAATCCAACATCCATCTTCAACTGAAATTTGATATGAGAGTCCGTCTCCGGCTCTACGACGGGAATCAGAGATCTCATGGGATCCGGTTACGAATGCTACATCGGGAGCAATATCAATATGGTTTCCAATTGAAACGGATCCGTTCCCATAAACCTTAAACTCTCTTCCGACCCATACCCCATCGCCAAAAGAGACCTGTGAGACATTTCCCAAAAACAAAGGGCCTACAACACGAGTCTCCTTCCCGCAGTGAATCCCAATGACATTCAATAGTCTCCTTTTAATTGTGTAAAAGTGCGTTCCACTCAAAAATGAATTAATCAAATAGATAATGAAAGCTCTTTTTATTCTTTTACATTTCGACATAACATTCCAAGGGCTGGTGCGGCACCAGCACAAATAAATATGAAAACTGAAGCCGCTAAATTTCCAGTTTCCTGTGAGAAAAAGACTAAGAGTAGTATGCTACAAACATGCTAAAAAGTGTTACTTAGTGTTTACTGCACAAGCAGCATTATTTGCGGTTCAAGGTAAAATCTGAAAAACGCGCGCAAAAGAAGCCGTAGCCTCCTCTGCAGATTTAATGTCAG
>CADAPN010000010.1 GCA_902789835.1 Oscillospiraceae bacterium | reverse complement strand
AGGTAGTCCAGGCCGAAGCCGTTCATGCCTGCGCCCATCATCATGGGCCACATCATGCCGCCTCCGAAGCCGCCGCCGAAGCCCCAGCCGTTGCCGCCGATCAGGAGCAGCAGAAGGATCCAGGCCCAATCGTTTCCGCCAAAACCAAAGCCGCCACCGTTCCCGTAGCCGCCTCCGTACATCGGCGATACCGGCATGACAAAGCCATTGCCGGAGCCTTCATCTGTGAGTGCCATAGTTTTGTCCTTTCTCCCCTAATTAGTGGGGTCAGGCCGTATCTTCTCTTTTCGATACGGCGTTTATTTATCCACCGCCGCATGTGCACCTGTGACGGGTAGATACTGTTTACCGTCTCCCTGGATTCCAGCCGAACAGGGAGGCTGCCTGCTGAAGACGCGGGATTCCTACTTGCTGAGTCCGCAGGAGATATTGTGTGATCTCCTTTGCGTCCGTCATGCCGTCCGGGATGTTGTAGCCCCTGGCTTTGAGGTATGAGGCCGGATGTGACCGAATGTCGTCCACGTCATGTCTGATCTGCTGCTGCATCTGGCGCGGATCCATCTGCGGTCTCTGCTGTGGTGTCGGCTGACCGCCGAAGATGTCAAAGAGTCCCATCAGGATTCCTCCTTATTGAGCTGTGACTGCTGCTTCTGCTGGGCAGCTGCAATTCGGACAGCCAGGGCCTCGTCCACCAGGGACGGAATTTCATCCTTGCGGACATAAAGAGCCGGATCAAACTTCGGCGCGGGCGGTGCGGGAGGACGCTGATCATAAATGCGGTCCTTGTACTCCCCGTTTGCATACATCGACCGGAAGATGATGGTCTGCTCGTCCTTGGTCATGTACGCGCCGGTGGTGCCTGGCGCCGGAGGCGTCCTGCTGATGGCGTCGATGCTGTCCACCTGCTTGATCTCCGTGCGGATCGTCGGCGTCATATCCTGCGCGGGCTGATTTGTTCCCGACATTTGTGTCGGGGACATATTGGGGTGCTGCCCCTGCACCGGCTGCCCGATTGCCCGCATATAGGCCGGATCCTGGAAGGGCTGCTGCCCCATGTAGTCCGGATACCATCTACCGTATTGATCTACCATGTCAAAGCCTCCTGAAGTAATATGTCGGAACGGTCAGGCCGCTGTCCCAGCTGTCCCACCAGTCGCCGTCAATCAGACAGACGGCGTGTTCCTTTGGCCCGAGAATATAAATCCCCTTCGGATGATCTTTTGCGAAATCAGTGACCGTATAGCAATCCGGGCAGCGGTCAATTAGCCGTTTCCTTGGGAATCCAAGCTCCCGCAAAAACTCCCACCAGACGCGGTCTGCGTTCGGCCAGTCAGACAGTTCTGCTGACAGATCGCACAAGGCTTTATGAACGGTATGCCAATCCATGCCGGTGGCTGCGCTTATCGCTCGGATGACGCAATCTCCGACGTGCAAACCGGCAGGGTTGTTATTGTAATATTTCCACACTGGTTTTCCTCCGACCAGAAAAGGTCATCATCCAGCATCATGAGCAAAATATCCGCGGTGTCGTTGCTATCCATGTGGCACCTTCTTTCTGGCATAATTGTATAAAAAAAGATGCCCCCTGACGAGGTTGTCAGAGGGCATTGTTGGTCTGTATAAGGGAAATGTGCGGGAAATAAAAAAAGAGCGCCCCGAAGGACGCTCTTTCAAAGATGCTCGTATATGATTCTCCTGGTTTGTTTCACGATGCTTTTGCATCGCCGGATCGTCAAATCATGATCCAGCGCAATCTCGCGGTAAACTTCATCGTCCAGAATCTTTCTCCGGCTGATGTCCTTGTTCCTGGCGTTGTGGATGTATTCGTTGATCAGCTCGGACAGCTTTGACGCCGGAGTGTTGCTGATAACCTCCCGGATGAGCTTGTCATCATACTCTTGCATGTTTTCCCCCGGAAGGAGCCTGGTCTATCCGGTGCGGCGACACCGGACGTCTGATACGGATTATGAGTGTGCTTTCGCGTTCAGGTGTTTTTCGATCTTGTTGATGGCGTCTGTGACGGCGCCATCACATCCTTGCTCGGACAAACCTTTGAGACAAGCGAGAATACCGTAGGTGTGAAGCTGCTGCTCTTCCTTGATCTCGTGTACCTCTTTCTTGACCTTTTCGATCTCTGCGTCCTGTTCGCCCTGCTTCTTCACAAGGTCATACGCCTTGTTGTAATACTTCAGGATCGCCACGATGGCAGCAAGCAGAGCTGCCGCCGTGATGATCGTCTGAGCGTTTATTGTCATCCTTCTACCCCGCTGCCCATCATTCTGCCATCACAGGTTCAGGCGCAGGAAGAGATTCTGAGGCAGGCGGCAATTCCGGCTTGTCATTGCGATTAAATGCGTTATTGAATTCATTGACCGCCGCTTCAAGGAGTGACACTAATTCGTATTCTGTAATGGTGATGCCGTATTCTGCCAACATCTCAGAGGCACGTTTCATAGCCTGGGCAAGTTTTTCCGGGCCGTGAATGTCCTTGTAAACCTGCTCGACAAAACGGACGGCGGTCTTGCACACCGCCTGTTTGATCTTTGTGTTGACATACTTACGATAAAGATTCTTTATCTGTACGCCCAGCCAGCCCGCCAGGGCAAGCAGCAGCGCAAGAAGGATCTGGTTCAGGTAACTGTTGAAGATGTTCATTTCTCTGCCTCCTGTTCTGTGAGCATGGACTCATCACAGTCCAGTTTCACGATACTCTTAATCCATTCCTCCCCGAATGCGTCAAGGCATTCACGGAAGGTCCCGCAATGGGAATTGATCTTCTTTCCGTTGACAAGGGTTACAACATAACGCTCTTTCTGTTCAAGCATAACTTACCTCCTTATCTCCTTTCAAAAAAATGGCCGGGTCGATGCCCAGCTTGATCCACAGTTCTTCGGTGCATTTGCCGTCCGGCTCCATACCGTAAAATTTTTTCGCCTGGTTGACCGCTGCCTGCGTCTTTGCACCGTAAACGCCATCAGCTTTTCCGCAATCCCATCCATGCGAATTGAGAAGCGCCTGCAGCACCACGCAGGATGCCGAAAACGCGCCGCTCATGGTAAGATCGGGAGGCGTCCATTTGTGTTCCGTGCTGTCGTCCGCAGGACTTTCAACCGATTTCTCTTCAAGCTTTGCACCATTGATCGCTTCCTGAGTCTTCGCGTCAACCTCGCCTGTGGCAGGAAGGTCGTGATCCTCTTGAAACTCGGCCACAGCCTTCATCGTGTCGGTCCCGAAGTCTCCGTCTGCTCCCCATCTTCCGCAGCTGTAGCCAATGGAAATGAGTTTCTGCTGCAGAGCCTTGACCGCATCACCTTTTGAGCCTTTCCGCAGGTTGGAGCTGACAGAGCCGCTTTCGATCGCTCCTGTGGTAGGAGCCGGGCCGCCCTTGTAGCGCAGGACGCAGTTCCAAGGGAAGTTCCAATATGCTTGAATCCTGATCTCGTTCCCGCTCTGATCGCCGCCCTGGGGATGCCCTTCATCCGTGCGGCAGTTGGCAACCTTGCCGCCGCCGATAGCAATGCAGGTGTGCGCGGAATAGTTCAGCAATACGTCACCGGCCTGAATGCCATAGCCGGTTGAAAGACCGCACTGATAGGTCACATCGACAAACCCGCAGGCGATAAACGCGCCGCGCATGTTGCCCGTGTAGCTGGCCCCGGCCTCCCTGACCGGAACACCGGCCTGCTCATAGGCTTCAATCACGAAGCTGCTGCAGTCGTAGTCAGGCCCCCAGCGGGAAGCCTTGGAATATCCGTGCGCGTTGTTGTTCGCCGTCTCGATGGCCCACGCCACCGCTTTCTCAATTGCTGTCATCTCTTACCCTCCAACAGGTAGTTAATCCATGTGTCCAAATCGTCCGCTGTCATGGCTCGTCTCCTCCTGAAGCTCCCATGAAGAAAAAGATTACTGCCGATACCACGGCGATATAAATCATAATCTTGACCAAAAGCATACCCGCATCCCTCCTGTTATCTTTTGACTATCTTGTGATTTCGCACGTTTTTCACGAGATAGGTTGTTCGGGATTCCCGAAGTGCGCAACAGCTCTTGCCCGCATCTCGTTCGCCCAAGTTCCGGGAGGGATTTCACACTCTCCCTCAAGGTCTTCCACTTCATCAATCAGGTCAAGAATCTCTTGTAAATCCATGCTATTCCCTCCCTTCTGATTGTCACTAAAGTAGGCCTGTCAATTTTCGAGGCCCGAAAACCCCAGTATTTACTGGCCTTTTCAGCACATGCCCGAAAACCAATTTAAGTGACTAACGTATTAGTACACAATATTCATGCCGAAATTCTTTTTCCCGGGCCACTCCCATTGCATCAAGTCTTGCCAGTTTTCCACACCCCATACATCTGCATAATTTTCCGTTTCGGCTGAAATTCTATGTTCCATGAAACTATGCATGTGCCGCCAGTCTTCTGTTTTAACAACTGGATCTCCGCCAGATCGGTGCGGGTACATCTTCGCTCTCATAATCGCCATAATGCCCATCTCGATGTCTCCGCCCATCTGCTCAAGAAAAATGGCAAGTTCATCGTTGGTCATGTGCCTGATAACGTCACCGTAGGTTTTGATGTCTCTGTTGCAATCTTCCGGTTTCAGCATGGTGTTGCCTCCTTGACAGTCATGATAAAATGTTCCGTGAGGTGATGCCCTATGACTGAGAAAGAAACTCAGCGAGGCCGCCCCCGTTTCGGATCGGAAAAGCAGAAAGCAGAAAGCAGAGAAGTTCGTCAAATTCTCATGCACTCTGCCGCCTGACGTTTATGCCCGGTTAGACAAATACTGTCAGGATGAAGAACGTTCCAAAGCGTGGGCATTATCAAAGGCCATCATCCCTTGGTTGGAGGAGCGAGGCTATTAAGTCTCGCCCCTTCTTCATTTTACCATGCTCGGTGTTCCCGGTCAATAATTGGGTTCCTTAATCACCTATTTAGGCCGTTTGACCGCAAGAACTGCCGTGCCGCTTCCATAATTCTCGATCAGAAAGGACAGATCAAACGCAATCTGCATTGTATCGTATGTCCCTCTACGACCAATTACAATGGTTTGCGGTGTGCAATCTGTTGCTGGGATCGTGTTTATTATCATTTCCTCACCACCATGATTTATACTTGTGTGCCATTAACTATAAATATTCTCCATTCTCCGTACGGATCACGTGTCATAATAGCGATTCTCCCCAAATAGCATGACGCTGTAAAATTAATCGTACTTCCTCCGTTGTCCTTTGTTAAAATACCGGTCCACCTCATATGTGGTTGAAAAGCCGTTTCGCTATTATCCGTATGCGTAACTGTAAGTATTTCATGAAACTCACCAGTCCTATTTGCAGTAAAGGTTTCAAAAAATGCTTTAATCTGCGCCACGTTTGAAAAAATATGATCAATCGTATCAATATACGTACTTTGGATTATGCTTTGAGCCATCTTTCGACGGCGCTTTGGTTAATCGAAATCTATTATTTTTACACTCGCCCATGAATCAGTTGTTAGTGTTATATTTGTTGGGTTTGTAATCGTAATATGGATTGTATTGGTATTAGTATCATGCCAATAATTGCTTAGATGAAAGAATCCCAGCGTAGACCCGATTACACACCATTTAAGCCCAAGTGGCTTTATCCCCGTATCAAAGTTTTTAAAGGCAACGGCATTAAGTGTCGTCGATGGGATTGTATAGGTACGAATGGAAGCAATAGATCTCTTTATTGTACTATTCGCCATACCGGTTCGGCGTGGCTGAGTGATTAAGTTGGTATATAAAGTACCTCATAGAGTGGTGCCGGAGCGACATTCGCGCTTCCGGTGTTAATTACATGAGCATTTAGTCTGTTTCCATCCTGTACCCAAACTATTTGAACCCGCCCATAATTTATGTTGCTGGTATCAGTTATGTGCATTGACATTACATGCGCGGTATAGCCTACAAGTTCAGGAATCGTGTCAGTGTACACAACGGCTGCGCCGGCTGGCACTTCTTGGGAATCAATCCCACGGCTCACAAAAATTGGTTGGCGTAAACTTTTTAATACACTTTCAGCCACGGAGATCACCTCCATAGCTATAATCACTCAGCCGCCCGATCTTTCGATCAGACCGCCTCAGACCTCCTTTCGGAAGTCTGTTCGGAGGCAAGAAGCTTAACCCAGCGCCTTGCCTCCTTTCTCGGTGATACGGGGAGTACCCCCCCCCGAATTGTAACCGAATTGTAATTAGCTCTCATAGCTCATCCCTCCGCTGCTGGTTCGGGAGCGATACGACGGTCGAAGATCTCGCTCTTGACAATCAACCCGTTGTCCTGAAGCACGAACACTGCATGATACGGGATACCGCTGGTTGCGGCAGCGGCGGCAGCGGTGTGGAACTTTGCTACCGCCTCAGTGTAGCTGTCGAAGTGGTCATACAGCAGGCCTTTGCCCCCGTCTGTTCTGATCTGATTCTCGATGGTTGTGTACATGGGATTCATCATGATACCTCCGCAAGAATTAATTTTACTGTGGTAGCTGCTGAGCAGGTGCCGTTCACTCGGACCTGCGGTGCTGCGTCATAGGTGGTGACCGTCCAGTCTGAAGTCTGATAGGCCGGGTTTGCGATCTCCGCCCGAATCAGCTGCGTATTTGCATTAATTCTGGCGTCCGTCGCGCTCCCGATCTGCTGGGATGAGGTAGCCGCCGAGATACTCAGGGTTTTGATGATGAGCTTCGCGCCCTCCAGCGCGGTGACGTTCTCAGCGAGCTCATCGATTGCGCTCTCCGCTGATGTCACGCGTTGTGCCAGACCGCCGGTCCCGTTGATGTTCTCAGCGAGCCCATCGATTGCGCTCTCCGCTGATGTCACGCGTTGTGCCAGACCGCCGGTCCCGTTGATGTCGTTCTCATGCTAGCGGGTCCGTTCCAATGTCCGACTCATCTATGACAATACCGGCGATCTCCTGCTTGTCGCTGGCTGTCAGGACATAATCGTTTCCCGGATCGCCTTTCTCACCTTTTACTCCAGTCATCGGTCCGAGATTAACCCATTGGTCATTATTGCGTATATAGACGTTATACGGCGCCTCTGTTCCAACTCCATACATAGCTGACTGTGGCGCAGTTTCCGGCAAGTCAGATACGTTCGCAACAATCCCGGAAATATAAAAGTTGGTTCCAGGCTCTCCCTTTTCCCCACGGTCTCCTTTCGAGACTTGAGTCACCTCAAAATTTTCCCCGTCCTCACTCATGATGAAATTATCACAGTACATTTCGTTTGCCATCATGTACCTCCGAGAATCTGATCATCCAAGGCAGCCTGTACATCGATTTTCCAGATCGCAGAACCGGGAGCATTCGTTGCACTTGAAAAGCATCTGAGCTGCATATAGCACGGGGCTTTGTCGGTCAGCTTCGCCGTTTCTTCTTGGGTGAGATGCACGGTCACAGTCTCGTCACCAATCTCAAGGTTCGACTTGTTTTTGCTGATAATGTTCCGCTGCTTCTGCTGGAAAGTAAGCAGCATTTCGCTGTAGTTGATCGGTGCTTCCGGCGTTTTGATTATTGCCTGCCAGCTACAGGCCCGCTTTATTGCCATTACTCATCCCTCCATCAATTATCAAAGATTATCCAGATTATCGTCTCATGCCAGAATGTAAGTGGCGTACACGACATAATTTCCTGTTGTACTGGAAGCGCTACCGTACACCCAGACTTCACCGCTTTTATTAATATACGCACCCGCACCGGCCCAATATTGAGCATTAGCTATTATCGCCGGACGCCATCCCTCATTCAAGGTGATAATCTTTTTTTCTTGAGAAGAGAAGGCCGTGGACGGGCCAAATCGCAAATGCAACATTGCTACCTTGCCCCACCTTGCGACATACCCGCCGCTACGAAAGACAATTCCGTCCGCAGCTGTAGCAACGTTTTGAATGTCAGTTGTATAAATTTCCTCGTTGATCACACCGAGGACAACGTAAGTTCCGGATATCTTCATCACAACAACACGGCTACCCACGGGAACAGATCCGCAAGCTACTTTATACCACTTTGACATTTTCGAGTCATCGCCATCAAGCTGAATTTGAACCTCCTTTGTAACGGTACGAACATTTGTTACCGTTGCAAGATAAAACTCTGCCTTTCCTAGTCCATCATCTTTCATGATTATATCTTCATCCAAGGTTAATCACCACCTTTTCGAGTTCGTGAGACATCGTTCCACCCGGGGCAAGAGTCATTGACCAAGCCTTTTCAACGCATACACCAAGCGTATTATTTCGTCCGTCGTACCGGATCGCAGTAATATCATCAACGCCAAATCCGCTTAGCAATGCGGTTTCAACATTGATAACCTCGCCGGTCGTCATACTCTCATACAAAAGCCGGTTTGCATACTCTTCAAGCTTTGCCTGAGACTCTATATTGTTGACTTTTACGACTTGTACAATTCTTCTTCCACGCCTCATGATAGACAGTGGGGACTGGGGATTGTTGTTTTCTGCCGTTGCCTTCATATCCCCGGATTTATCAGGGTTTGAGCAGATAACAATAAACACGTTTGGGGCTTGGTAGATATCGGTCTTTCTGCTTATCTTCGGCAGAACCCTAATAGACTGAACCTCTTTCGGATTTCGTGGATCAGGCTTCTTGTTCGTGAAAATATGCTGGATGTTTTCCGATGTTGGAGTGCTTGCAGGCTCAAGAATCGCAAACCCTGAAGAATTAAACCAAAGCTGTTTGTAATTAATTTCTGCCAAAAGGTCGTTCACAATCTTGAGATAGCTTGTACCGGTTTCCCAATCTTGCCGGTCTTCCGCGAGGACCGCTTCAGACGGAGTCTTGATGATAGTCGCGATACCCGATGAAGTAAGCAACTGTTCCACAGCGTCAAGATATGCCGTGCCTGCGCTGAGATACAACGCGCCCTCAACCTTGTTGTCCCGGACACGCCAGCACCGGTCAAACGACTGAACTTCAAGAGTTTCCTCACCTTTTGTATCTTTCGGCACGACCTGCGCAGGCATAAACACACCCAGCGGCTTCTCGTCTCCGCCCTGAATCAGCACCGGCTTGATCTCGTCCGCGAGCCAGTCGATTGCAACTTCGTTTCCTTGAGAATCACGCGCAGCCGGGAAAAACGTCCCTTGCATGGAAGTCTTGATTTCACCACTGCTCTGCATCCGGAGCGTCGGGCCTCCTTTGGCGTAGAGTTCCCCGTACTCTACCCCATTGCGCATCAGCCTGAATCGGATTCCCTCATTTCGTATCATCAACGTAGTCCTCAATGTCCATTCGAGTAACGGTAAATGTGTATGATGTATAATACTTTTTTACCGGGTGCTTAGACCACGAATCCAGAATACCGGCAAACAAAGTGCCATCTGCAAACTTGATGATTACCGGTTTTTTGAACATGCTTTCAAACGTTTTCCGCTCGTCCGCTTGATTGAACAGGAACACAGCCGAATAATTGACTTTTTTATCCAAGTATTGGCTGATTACAGCTGACGGGTAGTCGCTTCCCGCCAGATGATTGTACGTGATTTCAACAGCATCCTCATACTCCGGATCGCTATTGCTTTTCAGCGTGTACTTGATTTCCAGCCATTCGCCTCCGCTCAGTAAAGCGATATTCGCGTTTTTGACGCATGAGAATCTAACCACTTCATTGCTGGCGGTATAATTCCCATTCTCAAGTTTATTCACGACCTTATAGGTGTGTTCTCCGAGTGCGAAGCGGTCAGTGAATACAGACTTGTTGGTTTTTGCAATCTGCACACCGTCCCGGTATATTTGGAAGTTTTTCGTTGCGTCTTGCGTGTCGATAAAGAGCTTGATATCTATACATGCCTCAGAATCAAGACTTACAGCCTCACCGGGGTCATTCAGAACATCGATTATATGCTCTTCCCACTCGCTCCAAAGGCCGTAAGTTCCAACAACCGATACGCCTATAATATGCTCTCCATCTTCAAGACAGTCAGGGATTGCAAAGCTTTTCTCTGTTCCAAAATAAGGACCGTATATAACATCGTCCACTTTGATCTGATATGCCTGCTGATCTGATGCCTGCCACGTAACAGTTGTATACGGTACAGCGGCAGCAGAAACATTGCTTACTGTTGGTGATGCATAATTGATAAATTTTGCTGTTCCAACAGCGCCACCAGCGCCATCAACGTTTGCTGCCTGTATACCCCATTCAATTGTCCCAGCAGGGAACGTATCAGCTGGAGCCCTGTACGACGTAACAATTACTCCCGCCCCCGGATTATACAAGGTCTGCCACGTGTTCGCCCCTTCTTCTCTCCAATAAAGGAACAGCCTACTTGGCGCCCGCCCGTCCGAGCTTGAAAATGCCCACTGAAACAGAATTTCGTTTCTTCCATCTTCTATGGTATTAATTGGCTTAACCGGTGTTGAAACAACCAGTGGCGCAGAAGTGCTGAAACTGTAAACAGAGGTTTGAGAAGTTGTACCGCCGTCATCTGTCCCTTGTACATACCACTGAATAGTCTTTTTCGTTGGAAACGTGTTCGCCGGGATTGTTACAGATTGAGTGCTACCAGATACAGAAACAGCTGTATAGTTTTCAACCGTACTCTCCTTCCAATACAGTGTTGCTGAGGCTTGACCAAAATTCTCATCCGCGCAACTGTACGTGTCATCCTTTACAAACGCCCAAGAAAATGTAGTGTTGTTTCTTGGATCTACATACCCGCCTGTCGGGCCTGACCTCAAAACAATTTTGCTTTTTACGCTTATGCTGTTATCATAAGTTATTTCAAGATATGGAAGCCCGCCGCCCACCAGAGTATTGTAGAGATAGCATTCGTGAGCCGCTCCGAGTATATCACCACTATCCCAAGCCGCATAAAAAAATCCCGCATTGGATTTCAAAATCAGCGCTGTTAAATTCGACCTATCTACGTCAGAAACCACATCTCCGTCAATAGAAAAAATGCGGTCTTGTTTCCCGCTATGGTCAGCAATTTCTGATAATAAACGCAAACCACCTGTGCCAGATGGTCTGTTTGTCCACACCAATGTACTTGGATTAAAATCAGCGGATGAAACATTCAAGAAACCGCGAGTTCCATTTCCAACACTATCAGGGCCTTTTATAGCAAAAAGCGCACTGACAGAATATAATCTTCTTCTTTTTAAATTGCTCGGAAGTGAATTGAAACCAACATAAGCATACTGAAGAATGCCGGATGTCTCGTTGCGTGACAGCTTAAGTCTTTCCTGACCCGTTATATCAACAACAACAGACGGCGAATCTTTTTTTACATACGCCCATTTTTTAAAGTATAATTTTACAGTCGCTTGTGCCATATCACGCCATCCTCGCTCTCACCTGCCGGGACTCGTACCATATCAGCAGTTCTTCCAGTTCCTCAATGCCGTTGACCGTGATGTTGTAGGTGTTGGTTGTGCTGCCGGCGCCTCCTGCCACCGCAGGTGCAGCCGCCGTGGTCAGATTGCCGAAGTCGAAGCTGCTTCTGATCTGATCCGTTACCAGGTGCTCATTGTCTTTGATGCCCTGGGCAAACAGCTTCATCATGTCCGGTGCGTAGGTCGAGAAATTGGACAGTGGCCCTTCTTCAGGTTCAGAGAAGCCGAGGAAACTTTTCACCTTGCTGGCAATTCCCTTCACGGCGTTTACAACACCGGAAACCCGTGACTGGATTCCTCCAATGAAGTTCTGGATCATGTCAGCGCCCCATTCCCTCGCTCTGTCCACGACGCCAAAGATGGCGTCTTTGATCTTCTCAATCACTTTGGTAATGGCACCAACCGCTTCCCCGATTGCGCCGAGAATGCCTTCTCCGATTCCCTTGACCAGTTCAGCGCCGCCTTTAACAAGCTCAGGCACCAGCTTGATGATTGCCTCAACCAGGTTCTTGATGATAACCGGTGCGACCTTGATCAGATCAGGGATTGCTTTTATCAGGCCTTCAGCAAGAGCCGCGAGGATCTTGAACGCTGCATCGATCAGTTTCATCAGCGTGTCAGGCTCAGTGAGTTTCTCTACAATGGTGACAATCACTTCCACAACCGCCGGGATGAGTTCGGGAAGTGATTCTGTAATTCCGTCGATCAGGGCAAACAGGATTTCAATGCCTGCGCTCATGATGTCCGGGAGTTTCTTTACAATATTGGTTGTCAGACCCGTGATGATGTGGACTGCAGACTCAGCAAGCTTCGGAATATTCTGCAGAATGGCCTCTGCCAGAGCGTCAACGATTCCGAGGCCTATATCCATGAAACGAGGCAACTGATTTGTAAGGTTATCAATCAGTTTGTCAATACCAACAGAGATCATGCCGAGCCCCTGTTCATCGTTCCCGGTAAACACTTCGGAAAGACCATCCATCACGCCCTTGATTCCGGGCAGAAACTCAGCTGTGAGGCTGCGCTGAAGCCCGGAAAAAGCTGTCTGCATGTCCTGAAGACTGTCCTGGTATGCTGCTGCCGCCTTGACCGCTTCGTCTGACATGACGCCGCCCAGCTCGTGAACACGGTCGCGCATCTTCTGTGTCTCTTCTGCGCTGGTATTCAGGAGAGGCCCGAGCTCTGTTGCACCTCTTCCGAGCAACTGGCCGGCAAGGTATGTGCGCTCCGTCTCGCTGGAAACGTTCTGCAGGGCGGTGATCGTTGCCTCGAACAGTTCCTGCTGGGACATGTTCGCGATCTCTTCCTGGGTCATGCCGAGCTTCTCGAAGGATGCATTGCCCGTTTCCGCTGCTGTCGCCAGTGTTTTCATGCTTGCCTGCATGCTTTCGATTGATGTGCCGCTGTGCTGCAGGACAGCATCCCATTCCTGGTAAGCTGATGCGCTCATACCGAGTTTCTGAGACATCTTATCAATGTTGTCTCCGTATGCTGCGGTCTCTCCTGCGCTCTTTACCGCTGCGGTGCCCATTGCTACCGTTGCCGTTGTGACGGCTGCAACAGCCGCAGCTCCTACTTTCCCGGCAGTCCCGAGGGCTTGCCCGATCTTCCCGCCGAAAGAGCCGGCTTTCTCCTGCGCCCCGCTGAGGCCTTCTTCGTATTCAGATGTGTCAAGTGTGAGCTTGGCAAGCAGGTCAAATACGTCCAATTCTCAGCACTCCCTTTCATTGCGATAGTTTGTTCCTGATTCGCTTCCGACCCTCCTGCGGGTCTGGAGGAGGTTCGCGGTTCGGATCCGGGATGAGATCGAGATACCGCACATTGAGGTCATATCTTCCCGCGATGAAATCGGTCAGGTAGACGCGGAAGATCTGTTCTTCCTCATACCGGCGAATCAGTGCCGGCAGCGCCCGGATATATCCGAGCGCCGTCAGCTGCGGGGCAGAGCAGATTGCGCAGATTACGCAGTCTGCTCCGTACCCGCCCACGATTTGAAAAAATCGATCAGGTCCTTGTCTTTGACGGTTTCCATGATCTGCGTCATGGTTACGAGGATGTTCTGATCGGCGATCTTCGCGGCGGTGGTGTTGTTGAGCGCCGCCAGGATCGCGTACACGTCGGCCTTGTGCGTATCCAGCAGAAACGGGATGATCTCGTTGATCTTGTCCACTCCGGCAAGATAGATGCCCATGACGGACACGTCCTTCAGGTCGGCTTTCTTCCCGATCTTCCCTCTGAGATCGGGATCCTTCAGGATGTTGGAAAGAGCCGGAGTAATAGAAAGGAGCACAGACGCGGCTGCATCTGTGCTCAGTTCAGAAAGTCTCATATTATGACCTCTCGTAGTAGGTCACATTGCTGTCGACTGCGGTGTCGGTGGTCAGGCGATAGCCGTCGCCTACCAGGACAAACCAGCCTTCCTCAGAGGGATCCTCGTCGCCCTGCGGCGTAACTGCGGTGTAGGTGTAGGCCGCTGCTTCACTGTCTACCTTTTCCAGCACGTAGAATGCCATGGGAACCTTCTCCGGATCCGCAAGAGAGCCGTGCGGAGTGAGTTCGAGCTGGAGCCCGCCCTTGCCCTTGTTTCTGGTGGTCAGCGAGACGCCGCCAGTGGAGACGGTGTTGTCCATCACCACAACAAGCAGCTTGTCCTCGTCAAACATGTCGCCGATCCAGTAAACACTCATGAAGTCCGCGTCGCGATAGAGCATCCGGCCTCTGACGCCGCCGTCTGCCTGGTTATCCGCAGCGCCGAGTGCAAACTTGAGCGCTGCTTCGGTCACGGATAGGGACGTGATCGTCAAGCCGCAGTTCCAGCCCGTGATCTGCTTGCCTTCCTTCATGTTGGTGTAGGCGTTGTTCACGTCCTCAAAAAAGTCCTGCGTCTGAGGGACGCAGGTGATGTTGTAGTCGCCGGTGGTGTCGCAGATGATATCAGCATCAAGCGGAGCCACCGGGTTTGTAATGTCAAAACGATTCAGCAGCAGGCCGGAGTTCATCTGCATTTTGCTGGCCGCGTCTGCCGTGATTCTTGTAGCACGCCACATGGCTGCATTCCTCCTTGTTAGTCAGCGGTCAGATACTCCGCTGTGATATTGATGATGATTCTCCGCATGTCGTTCTTGTCCTCGTCTGACATGCGGCGGGAAAACGGATCGCGGCGCAGGATCCACAATTTGCCGCCGTCGATGTTGATGACCTTGCCTCCGATGCCGATTTCTTTGGAGATGGTTTTCACCATGGCTTCGACGGTGGCCCAGGAAGTGGATCGGTGCCAAAGAGATGCGGTCAGCGGAATGCTGTCGCCAAGGCTGCCGGTTGCCGCTTCATAGGTGATGTATTTATTCGGGTTTCCCCACTCTTCCATGACGCCATCGTCATAAGCGCTCTGCTCGTCGATGGCAAGCCAGCCGAAAGAGGACCAGAAATCATGCAGGGCCTGAGTTTTGTCTTTCTCTCCCATATACAGCCCCCCTATTCAGTCAGCTTGAACTCTTCTGCGGACACCTGACGCATGTCCAGATCCGTGGAAGCCGGAGTGTGCTTATCATCCCCGTCCGACGTAGCCCGGAAGATCTTTCCGTCACTGAGTCTGCGGAAAACGTCATGATATTCCAGGTGGACAGCACGCGGTGTGGTGATGGTGTAAAGGCTTGTGACGCCCTGGACAGCTCCGACTCTTGCCTGGATTGACGTGTCCAGAACGGCGGCTGCCTTGAAGCTTGCCCCGTCTATCCATTTTCTGGTGATCCCGCCGTAGCCGTCCGGTACGCTGGTCTTGTCCATTAGGACAAACGGCTCCATTGCATCTGTCAAAAGGCTCATTACAGTTTCCTCCATGAGCTCAGCCGAGTCGCAAATGCGTTCCGCCAGCTGACTGCACTTCCGGCAGCGGAACCGCTTCCCTTGGAATAGGAATAGCCTCCGAAGCTTTCAGACGTGAACGGACTCATTGCTGAGCTTCCCGCTTCCTCATACTTTGACCGCCATGCGTCGATATCTTCCGACAACTTAATGACGGCCTCCGGAATCGCAAGCGACCAAACAGAGCCGGTGAAATCCTCGTCGTTCAGGTAGTCGTTTCCGTACTGATGCACACCATCATTGAAGAGGCTGCCCATCACGCGGAAATACTGTCCGGGCAGAAGGAAGTCAGCTTCCAGCATCCCGTCAACGATACGGAAGGATCCGGAACGCTTTTCGCGCTCGAACCAGTTATGCAGTTCCTGGCAAAGTTCGGTCAACATGCGGATTCCTCCTTATTTCAGAATATCAGAAATTCGGCCATCACAAAGCCGCCGCCCGCGACGGCTTTCCAGCCGCCCGGTACGTCGATGGAATTGTCCAGGGTGATCGTCTCCCCGTCCTTCAGGACGCGCAGGACAGGCGCGTTCCGCGCCGGGTTTTTGCGGAGATTCAGGCCCGGCGCGGAATTCACGACTGCTGTCTCGGCGGATGTGACAAGGTCCGGGACAGAGTCAGATACGAGGACGGAGGCGGTTTTCTTCCCCCGTGCCATATCAGCCGTTGGCAACAGGGCTTTCCTGCACGCTGGCTACATACAGGCCGTTCGGGTTGTACAGAGCCGGCATGAACAGGGCGCTCGCCTTGGTCCAGGTGACGGCAGGATCGTTCTCAGCGTACTGAGAAACATAGACATACGGGGAAACCTCGCTGCCGGAGACGTCCATGAAACGGGCCGCGCTGACCTCGGGAGGATCGCCCCAGATGCCCTCACCGATCTGGCCGTTGCCGGAGAAGAAGGACACCTTGTTGTCAGGATAGTACCGCTGGGAGGTCACGACCGGGCGACCGTTGCTGCCCATGGTGAGCGGCAGGGAGTAGACCGCGTCGTTGATGAGGATGCGGGTGATGCCGAATTCCTCGGTCAGGTAGGCGCGGAGATCGGAATTGCGGATCAGCTGTCCGACCATGGCAGAGCCGTTGATGGCTTTCTGCAGGTTCGCGCTCTTGCGGAACTTGTTGAGGACAGCCTGGCCGAGGTACATACCGGTCAGCGGCACGCCTTTGCCTCTCGCCTCAGTGGTCAGCTCAAGAAGCTGCTCATCCAGCGGAGTGGCAGCACCGGGACCGAAGTCCAGAACCTTCTGCAGGTTCGCGGAGGGAACGCCGTAATCAACGGTCAGGTCGAGGTTGTTTTCCTTGATGGTGACTTTGCCGGTGGCCAGCATCTCGTTCTTCGCCACTTTGGAACGGGTGAAGACCTGCTCGGCCAGGTTGTAGCCATCATTCAGGACACGCTCGATCAGGGCGCTGGTGCGGGTGACGCCGCGGTCCATGAGAGCACGCAGGCGCTCGGACTGGTCGATCTTGACCTTGATCAGGCCCTTCTCGATGTTGTGCACATCGATGGGATAGCGGAGAGTCTTCTGAGACTCGGTGTCGAACGCATGGAACTGAGCCATGACGGGGATATTGTACTCGGCAGCCATACTCTCCCAGTAGGCGACCAGGTTGTCGGTCTTGGTGTCGCCGATCACCTGATCCACGGGATCGTCGGGACGGGTGACGTCGAAGCCGACTTCAAGCCAGGCTTCTGCCGGCAGCATACCGAAAATGCCGTTCTCGAAATTCTCAATCATGATGTTTTACCTCCTTATCAGGTCTGCGCGGTCACAGTGGCGCTGCCGGCTGCAACTGCAAAGTTGGAAGCGTCAACGACGGCAACCGTGATCTTCTTGTCGGTGGCAGCGGTGATATCCGAAGTGCCGTCCCATGTGGTCCAGGAGGAGAGGTCCTGACCGGAGACAACTGCCGGAGCGGTTCCGGTTGCCACTTTGTACTTGTACTTGTCACCGGCCTTCAGCGTGTAGCCGGAGACGGTGATGGCGGTGTCGCCGCTGGCCGTGCCGGCAGAAGACTGGACGGTGAGTTCCGCCAGTTCCTTGACGTTAAAGTCCGGGCGAAGCACCGCGGGCGCGGTCGCGTAGAATTTGAAGCCCTTGCCTTCCAGGGCGGACTGAACACCGCTTTCGGGAGAAGCGGGAAGACGGTCGAGGTAAACGACACCCTTGGTTACGACGCTGCCGGGCATCGCGCCGGTGCTGACGTCGACGTCTTCATAGACGATACCCTCAACCGTGCTGGAATTGTTGGCCGGGAAGAACGCGCCCATCGGGACGTGCTTCGCGCCGTTGGATCCGGTCACGACCTGGGCATGATTCTGGGGAATGGTGCGGGTCTCGCGGCTGCAATCCTCTTCGGCGAGGAACCAGCCGGGCGCGTAACCATAGCCGTTCTTGCTTGCGTTAAAGCTCATTGTAAGATCATCCTTTCTTTATTCGTTGCCGCCGTCAGCGGCTGTTTTTGACTTCGGTGCTTCACCGTACTTGGCAGCGTGCCACTTCGCAGTCATGGCGCGGATATCGGAGAATCCGCTGCCGCCGTTGCCTCCTTCAGGCGGGTTCGGTGTGTCGGCGCCTTTGGTTTCCTTCTTGGCAACATGCTCGGGCCACTCTTCCTTGATGGTCTTGATCAGGTTCTTGGCATCCTTGATCTCGCCATTTTCGTCGAGCTCGATCTTGGAGTAGTCCTGATACTTTGCGGCCTTCGCAATGCCGGCTTCCGTCAGGCCTGCGTCTTTGGCCACTTTCTGGAAAGCGGTCTTTTTCGCAGCGAGTGCTTCTTTCCCGGCAATGTCTGCTTTGAAGTCATCAAAGTCCTTCTTGAGAGCGTCGTATTTGTCCTTCCACTTACCAGCGGTCGTGGCGTTGTCCTCGGCGGTCTGCTGCTGTTCTTTGAGCTGGTCGATTTCGGTCAGCTTGGCCTTATAGCGTTCCTTATCGACGTACTCATTACCGACAGCGGTCTGGATAGCCGTGACAAGCGTCGGGATAGCTGTTGCGGGGATCCCGCCGTTCTCTGTTGCGTGGGTATTGATGATTGCTTTGAAGTCTGCCATTTTTCTTCTCCTTATCGCAGTTTCTCGGGAGTGCTACCCTGAGAAGTATTTTGTATATAACCCGCTTTCGCGGTTTATACCTAAGTAATGCCGGAGGTTGCGAGGTTGCGCAGCAGGGGCATGGAACGTCCTTTGGACTACCTATTACCTGCGTGCTGCGTGTGGAGATGTGCCTCCGGGCTTTTGTATTACTCCAAGAAAAAAGCAACCGTCCGGTTTCCCGGATAGTTGCTTCAATCAGCTTTTCAATATATCGTTCGCTATGGATTTGAAATCCTCCACACTTCCGCTTACTCCGTTTTTGAGCATGTGGATCGGCTTTATGCCTCGCGTTCGGTGCCACTCTCCGTTTGCGTCCTGATAGGCCCAGGGCGTCTGTCTGCCGCCTCCACCTTCGAGGTAAATGCCGGTGCCGAGTTCGTGATAGATCGCATACTCAATGTTGGTGCCGATCATTACAGACTGATCATTGAGATCAACCTGATAGCTGATGCTATTGCGCATTGCTCCTGTATCAATTCGGCTTTCCGACGTGATAATATCCTGAACAGCTCCCACGCCCTGGATTCCCCAGGCTTCAAGACTTGCTTCCAGCTTTGTGCTGAGCTCCTGAAGAACTGCTTCGGAGTTGTCTGCACTTATCGTGAATTCAACGGCCATTTTCTTCTCGCCACACTCTCAATTCCCGCTGGATCTGATCATCCTTCATGTCCTGCCACTCTTCAAATGACATGTCGCCCATCTTCGGGGAGCTTCTGATCGTTTCCCGCTCATAGCCTTTGACCATGGCCCGCAGGGTGCAGCGGCAGTTTTTTGCTATCGCATAATAACTGTCGTTGCTTTTTTCTTCTCCGCATGATATACTATTTCTGACGAAATAATACCCATTTTCTGTTTGGAGGTTATAAACATGGCAAAAATGCCGCCGCGTTTGTCTGTCGATTGCGACAATATTATCCGTGAATACCTTGCCGGAAAGTCCGTCAAGCAACTCGCTTCGGATATTGGTCATAGTCGGCAAGTCATCTATCGCGTACTCAGAAATGCCGGGATCACTCCGCGCAACCGTTCCGAATCCATGTATACACGCATGGCACAAACTTCTCCAGAAGAACGTCAAAGACTCGCTTCCAATGCGTATGAGGCGAAGCGCGGATATATAAATTCGCCTGAGACGAGACACAAAATGGCTCTTGCTAAAAACAAGCGCACAGGTATCTTTGAAGCAGAATTTATCTCCCGTCTCCGTGATGCCGGAATTGATGTTGTCCCTCAAGAACCTTTCCTTGCTTACAACCTCGACATTGGCTGTGGCCCTGTCGCCGTGGAAATTCACACTCAAACCGGAAGCCCGCTCACCGGGAAGCATATTCATAAACTGATGGATTGCCTTCATGCTGGGAAAAACATGGTTTATGTTTGGATCGAGCCCCGACGAATCAAATTCTCCGACTCTTGTTACGAGAATGTTGTCTCCCTCGTGAAGCGCATTCGCAGCAATCCACCCGCGCGGTGTCAGTATTGGGTGATTCGGGGTACAGGTGAACTCTACGCCTCTGGATGTTTTGATATGGAATAATTCGCCGTGATACTCATGCTTGTAGCTTCTGACGATCTTACTGTCAGAAGCTGCAACTGTTTCTCCGACAAAACAGTTCCAGATTTCGCTTTGCGGTGCGTCAGACATACCGGAGCAGTCAGCCGGATAATAGATCGTGTAGCCGTCAGGCGTGTAGAACGGTTCGTCGACCGTCGTTCGCCGCCCGTGCATCATACGGTGCGCGTGCCGGGTTCTGCCGTCCAGTGTCGCCATCCATTCAATCGTCAGGTCAACACCCAGATCCCTTGCCCTTCTGAATGAGTTGTAACGGCCTGCATTTTGAGCGGAGGTTGTCATAGTCCTCGCATACCTGACCGATGCGTTGTAGCCCATCTGACCAACCTGACGCAGCCTCTCGGCCACTTTGTGCGGGCCTTCGCCCTGGAGAACACCCTGCAGCACGGCGGACTGAATCTTCTGCTTATCCCACTGCATGGCCTTATCAGCGGCAATCTTTTTTGCCTTTTTCGCAGATGGTCCCGGCATCAGCTGTCTCTGATCTTTCAGGAGGTATTCTGCTGTGTCGTGGTTGTATAGCGTGAAGCCGGTGTCGATCTTCGCGTCGTGCTCGATCTGATAGGTGGCGAAGTTGGCATTCAGGGCATACACATCGGCCATCTTCTCCCCGGAGATCTTCAAGGCGATATCAGAAGCATGTTCCAGGTCTTGTGCAAGAACGTCCTTCATGGCTTCCCAGCGCTTGCCGACCATCACGTGGCGGTAACGCCAGTCTTTGTACTCCTTCTTGGTGATCTTTCCTGCTTCCAGAAGGGCCTTCTGCTTTTCGTCTTCCGCCTCGAACTTCTCCATATACTCCCGGAATTTGCGCTGCATGTCGCGAGTTGCAACGGCGTATTCGTCGGCAATCCTGGCTTCGAGCTTGTTCAGGATTTCGTCGGTGAGTTCATGCCCTCGGTCGGCCATTATTCACCAGCCCCTTCGTCCTCCTGGCTGCCCTGCGGATTGTTCTGGCCGTTCTGTCCGTTCTGCGCTTCCAGTGCTTTCAGCCTGGCCTCGGCTTCTCTCAGCCGGTCGGCATTCTCGGCATCCATGCGCTTGGCAATCTCATCATACATGTCGATGTCGCCGTTGATGGCAAGCAGCTTCTTCATGATGTACTCCTCGTCAAAGTAGTCGGCCTGCATGATGATGCTCTGGACTTCTTCCTGTTTGTTGACGATCGGGTTTCTCTGGTAGGTCGGATCATCTTCGATCCCGGCCAGCGCAAGGATGCCGTTGATGAACCTCGTGAGCTGTGTCTCGATCTTGTCGCACTTCATATCAAGGCGGGTATATGCTGCTCTGATCGCTGTTGCACTCATATCGGCAGCTGTCAGGCTTTTTGCGTCGAAGGCCTGGAAATCGTCGTAAAGCTGATCCTTCAGCATGTCCACTGTGACCTTTGTTCCCTCGAAGGGAGCTTCCAGCGTGTGGGCTTCGGCCTTGGCGCCGGAATCGCCGTCCGCATGCGTGACATGAAGCGTTTTCAGCCGTTCCACAAACTTGGCATCGTCCATGTCATCCATCCCGCCGCAGTTTGTCAACACCCAGTAGATCAGATTGCCCTCGTCCACGTTGTTGACCATGTTGGAAGTGGCAAGGTCCAGCGCGTCGACCGTGTTCCTGTGACCTCTCAGGGCGCTGGTGTGCTGTTTGTTGCCGTAAAGCGGAACAATCGGGAATCCGTCATAGTTCTCGCCCTCGGTGATCCGCGTCCCGTCATCTGCAGAAATGACTTTCACTTTGTACGGCTGCTTCTCTTTGAGGACTTCCATCTTCTTCGCTGACCGCTGGATGTATTCCGTATAACCGTCCAGCTCGTAGAGCGTGACTCGCATCGGCTTGTTCCGGTCGAGCTGCCAGAAGCGAATGCCAAGCATCAGAGCTCCGTTTTCTTCCCCGTAGATTGGGACAAACTCTGTGAGCTTGAAAACGTCCAGGTGGTCGTAATTCCAGAAGCCGAAGGATGTTCCGGCAATTCTGGCGTATTCAAGCGCGTCCATGACTTCCTGATCGAAGTCTTTTCCGAGCTTCTTTTTCGTCTCTGCCTTGCCGAAGCGGACACCGTTGCCGAGAAGATAGGAAAGCTCCTGATCGATCACGAACGTGAAGAAAGACGAGGCGATCTTGTGGTTTGCCGTCCACATGTCGACGTGCGCCATGCCCTGCATGTCATAGAGCACCTTCTCATACTTCATGATCGTGGTGTTCTCGCCGTTGTAATAATCCTGGGCTTCGACCGCTTTGATGTACGCAGGGGATCTCTTGTGCTCCCCGATCGCCCGCAGGATCAGCTTGATCTTCTCTTGCTCGTCGTTTTCGATCTTCTGAAAATCTTCGTATGTCAGCAAGGCCTTTCACTCCTATCTCAAAATGCTGCTGTATTCTCTCCGGACTCTGCAAATTTTCTTTGTCTTGACGAAATAACGTGTCGAGTCCATTGCGTGGTCATTTACCTTGACAGGCTTATCCTCTTTCTCGTTTTCGTCCCAAACATAGCCCTCTGCCTCTTTTCGCCATGCTTTCAGCAGACGACTTACTTTGATTTTCCCGGTCTTCATGGCCGTTGCCGTCTCCCGGATGCCGTCAAGCACAGCATTGTCTGCTTTTATGACTTTATATCTTCCGTTCCTCTTTCTGAGCAGCGTTATAAACGACGCAGCAGACGGGTCGATGATTGTTTCAATGCTTTGTCCAGGAAGAATGTCCTCGAATGTACGATCCAGATCCTCGGCATACTCTTCGTCTGTTTTCTGGACACCTGTGTCTCTCCCAGAATAGTAATACTCACGCACAGCCCACCAGACATCACCGTATTTGCCCCAGAGGATCGCGGCGAAGGCGTTCTGCGTTCCATAGTCGATTGACAGACAATATTTTTCTGCGTCTCCTTCTGGCGGATCGCCGATTGCCTCCTGATACATGGAGTAGATAAGCCCCTGGGCAAGCACCCAGAGGCCGAGGATAAAGCGCTCATACCAAACGCCGGTGTACATGCGCTTGTATCTTTCTTTAACACGATCGGACAGACTCAGATTGTCGTCCATCGTGAAATGAAGATACAGAAGATTCTTTTCTTCCGCCTTGTCGATCCAATTGACCTTGAACCAGTGAGACGGATATTCAGGGTTGCAGTTGAACCACATCGTGGAACCGTCTACGCTGCATCGGCCTGTTGCCTGGTTGACAAAGCTTTCCGGCATGAGCGCCACCTCATCAAGGAATACGCCCGCAAGCGTGATGCCCTGAATCAGGTCTTGTGACCGCTCGTCCTTGCCGCCGAAGATGTAAAAGTAGTTTTCCGTATCGCCGCGGGAAATGATGACGAGGTTATCGCTGCGTCTTTCTTCGCAATGATAACCTCGCCCGTACAGCATAATCTTGAGCCAAAAAAGCACATTGCGCCGGAAGCTTCCGACCGTCTTGCCGCACATTGCAAAGCTCTCCGAGTCGAAGTTTGTCATGGCCCACAGCACGAACGACAGAGACATGGCAAGTGTCTTGCCGGCGCGGATCGCTCCGTCTGCAATAATGCCGTCTGCATCTTTGACCGGGCTCTCAGGCGTCCACCAGTTCAAAACCATTCTCTGCTTTTTGCTGAATGGCTTGAACTTGAATACCGGCTTACCCTTCTTCATCGGCCCAGTCCTCCGCAGCACTGCCGCTCAGGGCAGCGAGGAAACCGTCATCTTCAGGCTTGTCGTTGTTTGCTTCGGCAGGCTTGTCACGCCACTTGTCCGGCCTGCGGTTCTTCAGCCAGAAGATCTGTGCTGTCGTGTCCGGCAGCACGATCTTCCGGGTTTTCTTCACATGCTTCTGCTTTCGGACTCGCTCTTTTCCTCTTTTGTCGATGTAAGGCGTTTCCGTGATCTCCGTCGTGACCTCTTCATACTCATATCCGAGGGCGCGTTTCAGCAGAGCGTTTTCCACCTGGATATCAACAGGCGCTTTTCCCTTTTTTATGGCATTACAAATCGGGTCAAATCGCACTTTCCAGTCCCACAAGGTTTTGACATTGATTCCGATGTTGTGGGCAATCTGTTCATCCGTCAGACCGTCTCTTGCCCATCCTTCCAGCAGCAAAAGGCCGTCCTCGGTGATCCAATCCGCATATTTACCTTTTGCCACAAATGATCTTCACCCCTCAGAATATAAAAGCCACGCTTGGAGCTTCTTCAGGCGCTTCCCGTAGTCGCGCTTTAGTTTTTCGCTTTCCGTTTTGCGGATCGCAGCAGTCAGCCGCTTGCACTCCTTGACGGTTTCTTTCCGTGTCATCGTTGCTTCTTCAAACATTCAAAAGCGCCGCCGTTTCACCAGTAAGGTTTTCCCATCGTTGGATAATCACATCACAGTAATGCGGATCAATTTCGCACATATAGCATTTTCTGCTTAACTGTTCGCAGGCTATTAGTGTGCTACCACTACCGCCGAACAAATCAAGTACAATTTCCTTCTCATTGCTATATGTTTGAATTAAATACGACAATAGATTTATTGGTTTTTGTGTTGGGTGTACTGTCGCATTTGATGTATCTCCAAATCTTGCACCGTTCCAACTCGAAAAAACAATTACATCTGTTGGGTATCTTTCTCCACTTTCTTCCCATTCCCATGTTCCCACTTGATAATCATTGTATTGTTTTGCCTTTGTTCCGTTGACCTTTTTTCTGCCAATGTCATTTCTTTCAATTATCGTTTTTTGTGGGTTATATGTTGGTTGGTTTTTATAAAAAACACAAATAGTTTCATGTGCCCTTAACGGTGCTTTTTTTGCATTTAGAAACCCCGTTGCGTGTGTTTTGTGCCATATAATTTCATATTTGAACTCTTTTTCGTTGCTTAATATCAAACGTGTTGTATATGGTTGTTGACTAAAAACTAATATTGCAGAATTATTTCTACAGGATATTTCTATACTATCCCAAAAATCGACTTTTCCTTCTTTGTCAAATGCAATGTTTGTCGTTCCATACGGAGGGTCAGTAAGCACCATATCAGCCTTTACCCCATCCATAAGCCTATCAATAACAGCAGGATCGGTGCTGTCGCCGCAAATCAGGCGATGGTTTCCAAGCCGCCAAACATCACCCAACTTGCAACGGGTTTCGACCTCTTCTGGAACCTCATCCTCTACAATTTCAGCTGGTTCTTCTTCATCATCAAAGTCAAAGCCAAAGTCAAAATCAAAGCCGTCAAAGCTCAAATCCTCAATCTCAGCTTCAAGCGTGGAGAAGTCCATGCCGGTTTCGGCGTTCGTCTGATTGTCGGCAATACGCAGTTCTCGGATATCCTCATCGGTCAGCTCGTCGGCGGTCTTGTCGATAACGTGATACGGCATGTCACAGCCGATTTGCAGGGCGGCGAGTCTGCGCCCGTGGCCGATAACAAGCACATTGTCAGATGTAATTACAACGTCCTGTTGCCAGCCGAAACGGTTAATACTGTTGACGAGGTTCTTGATCTGCTTTTCCGTGTGTTGCTTTGCGTTTCGCTCATACGGCAATACCGTTTCAGGGTCTATCCAATTTGGATACTTGCTATGATCAAATGCTTTTGATTTCATGCTTCCACCATTCTTCTTTTATTGGATATTAAGCATAACGGTATGTTAATCCGTTCCTTATCTGCCACACAGTTCCACGCGAAATACCATATTTCTTTGCGATTTCTCTATCTGTTTTACCCTTTATTCTTCTTATTTCTTCCGCTGTTTCAAAAGAAATACAGCGTCTTTCTTTTTTCTTCTCCTTCGCAGCCCTGCAATTTGCAATCTCTGCTAATTCAGAATAGTCTCTCAATCCTGTTTCAAACGCATGTTTGTTGTTCTGCGATCTCGTGCACCATTCAAGGTTTTCCGCGTTGTTATTGGTTTTATCCCCGTCTATATGATTCACTTCGTTGTATTTGTGCGGGTTATTGCAAAAGTATTCCGCAACAAGTCTATGTACATATGCGTCTTTCCCGTGTATTGTTGCACGTAGATATCCGTTTCTATGCTTTCTAAGCTTTTGTTCTTTCCACTTTTTATGATTTTCCCAGAATGTAAAAATGCGCCCGTCTTTGGATACAGCGTATTTTTTATCAATATACTTGATGTTTGTATTATCAATTATGATCATAATATTACCCCTAACTGATAAGCCCGGCGATGATCACGCCATCCCGGTCAACGACAATCGGCTGCTTCCAGCCGAACTGCCGTATAGATTCGGCAACATACTCAAAGGAGCGGCCATAAAAGAAAGCACCGCGGCGGCGAACCGTGGTGCTTGATACAGATTGCGATTATACTTATATCAGCCTTATGCCGTGTTTACAAGCGTCAGCGCGTGTCTGAGCGTTGCAAAGTGCAGGAAGGGTGTAGGGCCGGGGAATCAATTTGCGTTCGCTCTTGGCCGTTGCAACGGCTTCATAGAGCATCCTATTGCGCTTCTTCTTGCTTCTGCAGCTCCCTCAGATCCTTCCAGTCGTCATAGGAACAATTTCAGGCTGTTCCATCATACCTTTTCCTCTTTTTTCCGCAATGGTACAAAGCATTTGCAGGCTGGTGTCTCAGTGGTTATTCCGTCTTCTGGCCCTTGTCCAATTTCGCAAAAATGGAACCAGATATAGTCATCTTCCGACCATGACTCGTCTTCGTCACAATACCGGCATTCGCCGCATGTTTTTTCGTCGTTCATACCTTCGCCGCCTCGCTCACCACGCCGTCGCAGTGCAGCCCGCCGGAACGGCTTGCGTTCTTCATCAGATACAGGAAGGTGTGCATCAGATCGGCGAAGCTCTCATCCTCGATGTACACTGCCAGATCCTCCCGGTCTTCGTCCCTGACCTCGAGGTCGCCGTACTTGATATCCCCATCGGCCACACCGCCGATCAGCCAGCCCTCAAAGACGCCCTCGTCATTGATCTGCCGGGTGATAAACTCCATTGCCTTGACCATCTTGATCCTCTTTGTAGTGTCCATGCTGCTCTCCTTTCGATTCATGTGTAGTAGATCGGTTCTTCGATCTCATATCCTTCGCCGAGGTACATCTCACCCCAGGTCCTGTATTTTCCGTCCCACTCGTCCTGATCGTGCGAAATCGGCTTGTCTTTCCAGTAAAGGTAGGTTCCAAGGTCAATGCTCATGCTACGTTCCTTTCTCCCGGTCTTTTGCCCGGCCGGGAGGGCCTGCTGTTATGCTCTGGCGGCGAATGCCTTTTCGGGTGCCCAGTGAAGACGGTTTATCCTGGCATCAAGTGTTGCTCTCGGGATTCCGAGCTCCCGGCTCCATGCCGTCAGCGTCTGGCTCTTGCCGTTGAACTCGATCAACTTTTCAGCCTTGCCAGCACTGGCCTTGCCAAGTGCCTGCTCAATTGTCCATCCGTTGCGGAGTCTCGCCCGAAGGGTCGGGACCGGCATTCCCAGCTCCTTGGCCCAAGCACCAAGGCTCTGCGCCTTGCCGTCATGCTCGATCAGGTTGACCTTGCGGGGCTTCTTCTCCTTGACGGGCTTCTTCTCGGCGGCGTCCTTTGCCTCGGCCTCTTTGGCCTCCATGATCTCGGTGATCCGGGGGATCAGCCATTCCTTGCCCTTGCTGCCGTAGCCCTTAATTCCAAGGTCACGCGCCATCAGGCGGAGTTCATTGCACTTCATGGTTTCAAGATTCTTATTCATAGTGTTGCTCCTTTCATTCTTCTGAAGATCATCTAATTCGTACTCGTCAACTTCCTGCTGGGTCAGAGGCCTGTTGTACACAAGGATGCTGTGATACTGAGCATTTCCGCTCTCTGCTCTCATCAGTCCTTCCATCGGTTGACAGCCAAGCGAGAAACCTCTGAGTCTCATTCCATATTTGAAATCCATGTTTATTCTCCTTTCTGGTTTCCTAAGATCTCCCTGACTGGCTGTCAGGTGATTTCGACTGGTTACCGTCCAGTTCTCATCGGTTAGGATTTGCATTCTTAAAAAATTCCGCATGTTTCATTTCCTGACTTGACGTCCTGAAGATATTCCCACTCTTCAGTATCATCTTCGTCCCAGTTCTCGCGGCCCTTCTCCAGCAGTGCTGCTTCCCGCTCTGTTACCCATTCCATATGTGATCCCCCTTTCGTTTTCTGAGGATATCTTCCTCCAAAATCATTCAAAAGACCACTGGTCAAAATGTATCAATTATCAGCTTGGTTCTTGACCAATTGATCAATATTATAACGTGAACTGCCTTGCTGCCTGCTGGATCATCCCGGTCGCAACCTGCGACAGGAACGCTTTGATCATCTCAATCATGCTTTGTCCTTTCTCCCCGTATACCCGATAGGTCAGGTGACTGTGTTTTAAACTCTCTTCACGCTGGTCATGTCGACCGCAGTTGTGTCAGTGAACTGAGCTTTCTTATCGATCAGCAGCGCACCGTTATAATCAACATCAACGACTTTGTGCTTATTCCCTTCATAGATGACTTCCGCGCCGTTCCACTCCTTGCGGTACTGCTCAATCAACTCTCTGTAAGACCCCATCGTATTTCTCCTTTCTTTTGGTAGGGCTGATTTCTCAGCCCACCTTCTCGAACTTCCCGCAGTCGCTGTAATCGCCAAGTGCATGGAATTTGTATTCTCCCCTGCCGCCGTCCTCGATGTGATCACCGTGGTCGATGATCTTCCAGATCTGGACGATCTCTCCATCATCCAGCGTTTCCGCTTCGTTGTACAGCCGCTTCTCTATCATGTCGGCCTGGGTGTATACCGCCTTCAAGCAGATGGAACGCTGCATCATCCAGAAGATGCCGTCGCCTACTTTTTCGTAGTCCTCCATCAGCCTGCCTTGGATCATCCTCCGCTTTCCTTGGAACTGGATATGAGAGCCGATCTTGCTGTCCCATCCTGTCTTCCCGACGTGTTCGATGCAAATGAGTGTTTTCATTGGTGTGTCCTCCTGTCTTTTGATGGTCTCATTATACAGGTTTTCCTAAATGATGTCAATAGTTTTCTGCATGATTTCCTAAATATTTTTCAGAAAATGCTGTTTGCCATCAAGTTTTTTCTTGACGTTCGTTGGACCATGCTGTATTATAGCCTCGGAGGTGGTTGAATGGATATATCCCGGAAAATCAAAGCAGCCTGCACCTATGCTGGAAAGTCTGAGGCCCAGCTTGCGAGGGAGATGGGGACATCCCCGTCTGCTCTCAATCAGCGGTTAAAGACCGGCAAATTCGCCTCGGAGGATTTGGATAGGGCGGCAGAGGTGCTGGGAGCTAAATACGTAGCATATTTCGAGTTTCCTGACGGCACTCGGATATAATAAAAGACGCAGACAGTCAAATTGACTGTCTGCGCCTTTTATTGAGAGGTTTATCGAAGGATGTTATTCTCTGGAAATCAGTTCGTCCAGATCGCAGTCCAGAGCTTCGCATATCAGGTCGAGATGTTCCAGGTTTACCCGCTGCGCGAGCTCATTGTATATTTCATTGATCGTCGCTGCTCTGATTCCAGTTTTGCGAGATAAGTCTGCTTGCGTCCAGCGCCTTTCGCCGAGGAGTCTGGACAGGTGAATCCGTATCATTTGTGGTCGCTCCTTCTGTTGTAATAATCTATCGCATTTTCTGCTATTATGTGTGATTTTGGAAGAAAAATCAGTATTCCGTAAGATTATTACAAAAAGCGGAGGACCGCGAACAGCGACAAAGAAAGCTCTGTACGCATATAGACGTACAGAGCCTTCTTTAGTTGTACGGTACGATGACAATAATTCCATATTCACGGAATATTGCCGGTGTTCGTACAGTGCTGATTTGGTACACCATTCGACCTGCTGCTCGATGGATGCTTCCCGCTGGTTGTGCGAAGAGAAGCGGGCATAAATCACAGCCCGTTTCCCTTCGCTTTTCTGTTTCTTCTTTGAGATCTTGCCCGCCTCCCTTCTCTTATCGAAGAATCACTTGATTATCCAGGAGTTTCCGCAGTTCTGGCAGAGGCAGACTTTCTCTTTGACCGCCACGCTTTTCTCTGTTCCCTTTGCTTTCTTCCATACAAGGTTCGACATTCCGAGCGTCGCGACCGCTGTCATCCCTCTGGCCATGTTGTTCATGTGACCACCGAATCCAACTCCGCTCTTTTTGGTCTTTGTTCCAGTCTCTTCAAGGCTGATCGTTACATTCTCACTTCCGCAGCTTGGGCACTTCATAATACTTCCTCCTTTTATTCAAAATTACGTATTCCGTAATTTTCTTCCGAATATGTGTTATTTTGTTACAATTTGTTATAATTGCGTTACTCGCCTGCTGACAGCAGACAAAAATAAGGTTGGAGTGATGCATAATGGACGTCGAACAAGCATACAAACTTGTATGTTCCCTTACTGTTGATGAACTTCTGATTCTCTATTCTTTGATAATAACCCCTGAGCAACCGTATCAATTACACCCAATTCATCTTCAGACATCTGAGCCAGCCTCTCGGCAACCACCTTCTTCATGTTAGATAAATTGTTAAAATACTTTTCATCATAGAGCTTTGCAGCTTTTTCTGCGAGCTCTTTTTCTTCGCCCAAAAGGAGCTGTTCTGGCGTCGCTTCAAGCGCAATGAGGATTTTAAGGAATGCGATATATGGTATTTTATCAATCTCGTTTTTCTCCCAACGTCCAATCGTTGCCTTGTCAACACCAACAATTCGCGCCAGGTCATCCGCAGTCATATTGAGTTGTTCCCGTCTTTCTTTGATTCGGTTACCAGATGACATTTGCTCACCCCCTTTTTCCGGATTAGTATATCATGCAGTACGCAAATTTGCAACTATAATGTTATAATATGCTACACATTTGTAGTTGCAATCTTGCCACAGTGGTGGTATTATTTACACAACAGAAGTTGCAATTTTGCAATTCTTGAATCAAGAAAGGAGGTTTCCCAATGTTTTTTATCGACCGTGATCTTCTTCTCTATAAAGTCAAGCAGGCGAACACAACCTATGATGCTATCATCAAGGAGCTTGGTATTGATCGTTCTACCTGGTATCGGCATCTTCGTGAAGGTTCCATGACTGTTGCGGAAATGCATGAAGTGATCCGTATCTTAAAACTGTCAGTTGAGGATGCAATCGCAATTTTTTTGGCCAAAAAAGTTGCATAATTGCAACCACTCTTTAAAGGAGGATTGATAGCATGGCGGCTCTCGACTACGCCAGCATCCCGGAATCTACCAGGCAGAGTCTTCTGGCCGCGACATACAAGATGGCGACCAAAATGTTCCAAGACCAAGCGGTGCAGGCTGAATACCGGGAATGGCTTGCAAAAAGAGAAGCGGCCTGTCAGTCCGCAGTTTGAAAGGAGTGAAAAGATGCTTGATCCAGAGCACATGACCGTCGATGAGCTGAAGAAAGCCCTGCGGGACTGCCGCAATGATTTGTGTCTTCACTGCGGGAGATATACGGAAGCTCATAACGGAGCCTGTGACGGCTGCCGTTGGCAGATCACAGCAGAAGGGAGTGAATAACTATTTTTACTGCATCTTGGAGCGCGGTAGGAAGAGGCTTATACCACGCTGACGCTCAGAAGGTTGCCGAAGAGATTCTTTCAATCGGCGCCGAAGCCTCTCCACGACAAATCGTTGAAAAAGCATCCGACAGCAACACAGAACTTCACAAGTGCTTCACCTGGGACAATAAAGCGGCAGCTGAGAAGTGGCGTTTGCATGAAGCCCGGCATATCGTTTCCTGTCTCGTGATTCACAGAGATGAAGAACACACGGACAAGCCTGAAATCAGGTTCTTCCACAAGAACGACATGGGCGGTTATAAACCAGCTGAGTATATCTTTTCCCATGCGGACGAACACGAAAAGCTCCTGCAGCAAGCACTGGCAGATTTGCAGGCTTTCAAAAATAAATATCAATCCTTGCAGGAATTGGATTATATCCTGTGCTTAATTTCGTAATAACAACATTACCGGCGCTTATCTGAGCATGAATGCTCAAACCACCAGAACACTCCAGAATTTGAGACTTGACTTTAGAACACATCACTTCACCAGAAAGCAAAAAACGTGCTCAGATAAGCGCCGGTAATGTAGACCATAGCAGACAGCACCGTCAAGGGCTTCGGCCCAACTTCTGCAAAAAAAACTAATCGCCAAAAGAGTTTACGACCGATCAGGACAGAAAACCTCACTACAGGACAGGAGCCTTTGACGGTGCTGTTTGACGGCACACATACTGAACAGGTCAATATACGAAACATCAAGACAGCAGAACAAAACTCAAGTCACCATAAATAATTGCGCAGGACTTCACGGTTCTGCGAAGGGCTGAATGGTTCTTCGTGCTTACCAGAAAAGATAACAGAACAAGACACCAAACTGCACATCAAGACAAATTATTCAGCTTTTCACAGAGCCGCGAGGCTCAAGTATAAATCAGGTCACTACCTCACCTCAACTACGATAAGAACAGGACAATTTAGAACAGCAGAGAACAAGCGCACGGCTTGGGCCGTGCGAAGGGTTGAATCCCTCGTATCTAACATCACTTCAGAGCACCTCAGGACAGAGCACGACATGACAGATCATGATACATCATATTCAACCTTTCGCAGGGCCTATGCCAAAGCCCTAAATCAAAACATAGGAGGAAATGATATGGCAAAAACAGCAAAGAAAACCGACGAAATCATCATCCGGATCGAAGATGCAAACGTCAAGTACGCAACCGTCGTGATTGAAGGAGACGGTGATCTTGTGCTGAACAAGATGAACGCTTCAAACGAGCGGGCGCTTCTCAGCGACGACCGCAAAGCTCAGAGCGTTTGGGAAGCCCAGCACAACAACAAGTGGGAGCAGATCATCACGTCTATTCACTGGCGCGACGGCATTCCCTGCGAGGACACGAACGCGGAATGCAGCGAAGAGATGTTCTTCTCCATGCTGGAAAAGAACGCGCCGTGCATCACGGCATTCGGACTCAAGAAAAGCTGGGACCAGGCAGTTGTCAGAAACGAGATCGACAAATACGCCACCAAGTTTGACAACGCTGTCAATGTGATTGCTCCCGGAGGACTTGTCCCTGTCACGTTTTCCGAGTGGAAGCTCGACACCCGTCTCATGACGCCGAAGCGCGGATCTCCGATTACAATTCGCCTGAATCACTTTCAGGGATGGCGGGCAGAAATTCCCATCAGCTACACAGAGCACGTTTACAGCATCAATGAGATTGTCACCATCATCAATTATGCCGGGTTTGGAATCGGAATCGGTTCCGGACGCACAAGCGGCTATGGCCGGTATCACATTGTGGATGTGAAATGACATGAGAACTGCAGAAAAAAGAAAACCGCATCCCGGTGTGCGAGACCGTGACGCGGTGAGGATCAGTGTTTGCCAAGCTGATTTCCCGACAGAAGTATATCATGCCGAACCGGCATTTGTCAAACGGGGGAATCAGAATGAGTAGAGATCTGCAATTCCTCCGTTTGTCGTATCAGCTTCCGGCGAAGGATATGACTGAGACGGTGCAGAAGATATATCCACGCTTTGACCGTTTTCTCCTGAGCAAGTGCGAAAGCCCGGAAGTATACGGTGTCCAGATCAGACCGGACGCACTCAAGACTCTATACCTCAAATACGCGCCAGATGAATGGGCGAAGCACAAGCGCCGTACTGACGGCCACAAGAACCCGTTCCGGATTTACTGCCGGATGGACGGAGAAACCTACAAGAAGCTGATCGGCCAGATCCGGCAGGATGGATTCAGGACCGTGCAGGACTGGATTCTTGATCAGGTTCTGGCCTACATCGAAAGGAGTGATAACGATTGAAACAGTTGAAAGATTACATGCTGGATCCCCCGGATGTGATATACCCGCGCTGCCCGGTTTGCGGCGAAGAATGCGAATCGATTTACCGCCTCTGTAAGACCGCCGAGATTATCGGCTGTGACTACTGCATCACAGAATATGACGCCACAGATGTTCCGGAATGCTTTCCGGAGAAAGGATAAGAAGATGAACGAAACCAAGATTACCCCGCGCCGCCTGGCCCGTCAGGTTGCCAAGCACCAGCTCGACCGCAGCCACATCACCGGCTACAACAAGGAGCGCACCGGAATCGGCGGGAATAAAATGCCCTCGACCTTCTCCAGCAAGTGGAAAGAAATCGTGATCACGGCCATGAAGCCCCGGAATAAGAAAGGAGTCAGAAAATGATCGTAAAACCTGAGAGCATGACCTTCGCGGATAAGAAGATCCGCATGCTGATCGCCGGCTTCCCTGGGATCGGCAAGACCACCCTCGCACTGTCCGCGCCGAAGCCCCTCTACATTGATGTTGACCTCTCCGCAGAGCGAATCAACCGGGAAGTCCTGAACATGGCCGAAGGCGTCACCCAGCCCCGCGATTATGAGGAGTTGCGGAAAGACCTTGGAATCGGCGCCAGCGACTTGGAACTTCAGGCCGTCAAGGGCAGCCTGAAGGACTTTGAGACCATCGTGATCGACACCGGAGGCAAGCTGCTGACCATCATGGGCCAGTATGGCCGGAAGATTGAGCCGAAATACGGCCAGCGTGACGGAAGCCTGTCCCTGAAAGGTTATGGATGGCTCGGGAAAGAGTTCCAGCGCTTCCTCGATCACTGCATTTATGAGCTGGACAAGCACATCGTGATTATCTTCCACACGGTGGAGGATAAGGACGGCGACGATACCAAGCTCCGCATCAAGGCAGAGGGCAGCTCCAAGAACAGCGTGTGGGAGGTTATGGACCTCGGCGGCTTCATGGAGATGCGAGGAAACCAGCGGACGATCGGCTTTTCCAACTGCGAGCGGTATTACGCGAAAGGCACCAGAGGAATTCACGGTGTGCGCGTGATCCCGGAGCTCGGCCCGAACGTCAAGAACGATTTCCTGACCAAACTCTTTGATGAATACAACGCTGTTTCCAAGGCCGAGGCAAAGAAAGCCGCTGAAGAAAAGGCGAAGTATGACGCGGCAATGGACAAGGCCCGCCAGATCATTATGTCCCTGACCGATGCCGACAGCGTGAACGCTGCCGCTGCCGGGTTCAAGGCAATCGATCACGCGCTTACCTCAAAGCGCGAGTCAACCAACCTGTGGAATGCCAAGACCAACGAGCTCGGCCTTGTCTATGACAAGGTGCTCGGCAAGTACACGCCGAAGAAGGTGGAGTAAATGGCCCGCTACCTGATCACTCATTCCCTGCTGTCATCCTGGCTGCACGCGATCAAAGAGGATCCATATGAGGACACCACCACCGAGCGCGACAACTATGCTGAGTTTCTTGATGTTCTGAACCGCGTCCAGACGCCGCCGACAGAGACCATGCAGAACGGATTGGACTTTGAAGAACTCGTGACCAGCATTGCCAACGGCGCCGACTATCAGGCCGACCGGGAACACCGCTGGTATGACGCAGCCTCAAAGGTCGCAGACATCGTTCGCGGTGGTCAGTTCCAGCTCAAGGCAAAGCAGTATATCACCGTCAACGGGATCGACTTTCTCATGTACGGCAGGCTGGATGTGCTCAAAGCCGGGACGATCTACGATATCAAGTTCACCAAGAACTATGATCGCGGAAAATACTTCGGCAGCACTCAGCATCCACTGTATTTTGACCTGATTCATGAGGTCGGCCGCTTCACCTACCTGATCAGCAACGGCACTGACGTCTGGACTGAAACCTACACCCGCGAGGAAACCCGCAGCATCTACCCGGTGATATCCGACTTCACCGACTGGATCCGCGATCAGGGCCTTTTCCCGATTTACGCTGAGAAGTGGGAGGCAATGCGTTGAAAGGCCTCATCCTTGATTACTCGCTGAGTTTCGACGGGAAGCAGAGAATCACGCTGGAACTCGACACCGACTTCCGCGAGGGTTACGAAGCCCTCAAGGAAGTTCCGGTGGAGATCAGCATCCAGAAGTGGCGTGCCAGGCGAAGCAAAGACGCGAACGCCTATTTCCACGTTCTGGTGAACCAGATCGCCGTCGCCCGTGGCCTGTCAGACGATGAGGTCAAGCGGGATCTGATCGTGGACTACGGAAGCGTCGCCAGGGACGATGA
>CADAPN010000009.1 GCA_902789835.1 Oscillospiraceae bacterium | reverse complement strand
GTAGACGGAAGAATGTCGGCGGTCGTGAAGAGGCCGATGTCCAGCGCGCCGTAGTTAAACAGCGTTGCATCCGGGTCTTCTTTCAGGGTCTCGGCAAAGATATACTGCGGCATCTCCGAACGATTCCGGAAGAGCATATAGCTGTTTTCGGTGCCGAAGAGCGCCAGTGTAAAAAGAAGCGGAATCAGAATGCGGGAAACGCGGCTGTACTCCGGCCGCTTTGTTAACAGCTTTCCGTTCTCATCTTCCGGCTTGTTTGTTTCCGCGGCTTTCGCTCCTTCACTTTGCACAATCTCCTGTGATTTGCCGCAAAGCTTCAGCAGCTGCGACACGCCCAGCGGGATAAAGACACAGAGAATCTCAGAGTAGTACTTGAGATTGATTCCCCCCGCATAGATGAGCCCAAAGGCAAAGGCGAAGCAAAGAAACACATGAAGGGCCAACGTTCTGTTCTTTTCCCGCCACAGCGTGATCAGCGACAGCAGCACCAGCAGGACCGTCGCGTCATTGAAGGTCAGCATGGACGCCATTCCGGAAGCCAGGCCCCGGACCGTGCTCAGAATCGACGACGCCTTTCCGTAGACAAACAGATTGTTATAGAAGTAAGCCTCCCAGAGGGACGGGATCGCCCTGTGATAGCCAAAGTAAGCAAGCACCGGAAGGCTCGCCGCCGCAACGCCCAGAACAATCAGGCCCAGAAGCTTCAGCAGCTGCAGTCCCCGGCCGTTCCGGAGCATCCGATAAGCCGGGACCAGAATAAACCCGAGGTAAAAGCCCAGCATGCTGTACTTGATCCAGAGAACCGCTCCGGAACTCAATCCGATCAGAAACGCCTCCCGCGGCGTGATCTCACGGTTCAGGCAGAGGCTTTGCAATCCGTAATAAAAAGAGAGCATGATCAGCGGCAGAGAGAGCTCCTCGGCGCTGCCGCCTTTGAGGAACGCCGGTACCGTATAGACCAGCGCCGCCGTCAGGAACAGAAAGATCGGATCCCGCTTCCCGGTCACAAGCAGGTGGCTTTTCCAGGCCAGGCTAAGAAACGCCCACGCCGCCGCCACTTCCAGCAGCCAGCCGCCGAGGAAGGTCCGGTGTGAGATCGGATAGCAGAGGGCATACATCGCATAGAGCAGCGGTCCCTTCTGTTCATAGAGGTCCCGATACGGCACAATGCCGTAGAGCATGGACTTGCCCACCGTGAAGAAGCAGTTGGCATCCACCCAGTCGTTAAACGGATAGAGCGGCGAAGAGAGCGAGCAGACCGAGACCGTCACCAGCGCCACCAAGAACAGCAATCTTCGGTCTTCCCCGGGGATCCCGGTGTTTTTTCCCGGTACGTTTGCCGCCTGGGTGGTCGCAGCCGGCTTCGTGGGCGCGCCGCTCCGGCACAGAGACTCCATCAGTCCCGCCAGGAATGGGATTGATCCAAAACCGCCGACCGCAGCGGCCAGAAGCAGAGGAAGCGCTTCTTTCCAGCGGAAGAAATACAGCGACACCATCTGCTTTGTTCTGAGCCAGACAACAAGAAAAAGCACCGCAAAAAAAAGCGCAGACAGCACCGCCGGGAGCAGGTGTCTCCTGCTCATACCGCTGCATTCCCCGGCGGACTCCGGCTGACTTTCCAACGGAAGCGCCATGAGCAGCAGGAGTGTCACCGCGGGCGCAATGAGCAGGCTCGCATGCAGCGGACGCAGCAGCAGAATGCAGAACGCGGCAGCGGAAAGCACGTACTTAAGTTTTCTCTCTTTTCCCAGCGTTCTCACCCCCGCTCATACGGTTTTCCTTCGGACTGTACGTTCAGAGCCTGTCAATCAGTTTCCGGATCTCCAGGACCGCCGCGGCGGGGTCCGTACTGTCAACGCGGGCATCACAGTATCCGGATTCTGCCCTCTGTTCCGCGGCCAGTTCCATTCTGGCCGTAAGCTCATAGGAGTTTCTGGCAGTTTTCGCGTAACGTGCCCTGAGCTGCGTCGGATCTGCGGGCTCGACATACAGGCAGTATGCCTCCGGCATATTCCGCTTCACCTGGGCCGCCCGCTCCGGCTCGAGCATGAGAATCACATGTTTCCCGCCGCTCAGTGCAGCCTGCACCAAGGCTCTGGAAGTACCGTAGTCATTTCCGGCGAGCTCCGTTGCTTCAAGCAGGTCACCGGATTCCTTCATCGCATTCCAGCCCTCCAGATCATAGAAGAAAAAGCCGATCCCGTTCTGCTCTCCGTCTTTCATCTTCCGTGCAGTCACCGGCGTCACCGTCGTGAAATCTTTCCCGCTGTCTAGAAGCTCCGCCACAATATCCTTCAGTCCGGCGCCGAAGGGGCCGGTGATGACAATCAGTTTCGTTTTTGCCGCGTCCATGATTCTTCTCCTGTCTGAATCCAAAGTTAAATTATTGTACCATTTTACCGACGCCTTGACAAGAGATTTGTCATTTTGCATAATTTTGCAGCAAGTACGGCTCTACATGCAGAACATCGCTTGCATTCGCTACTCCGATGTGTGATAATACGGGCAGCTGAGCTTGGGAAGGAGGAGCTTCAACCTATGAATCAAGACCGCAGTATTGCTCCGAACCGGAACAGAAAATGGCTCCCGCTTCTCTTTTTGATTGCGGGCGGCATTCTGATCAATGTGGTCGGTGCCAAACTTGCTCTGTATTTCCATCTGCCCCTGTTTCTGGATTCCATCGGGACGGTGCTGGCCGCCGTGATCGGAGGGTATATGCCCGGTATCGCCGTCGGCTTTCTGACGAATGCTCTGAACGGGCTTGCGGATTATACGACAAACTATTACAGTTCCATCAGCGTCCTGATCGCGATCTGCTCTGCCTGGATGGCCGGGAAGGGTGCCTTTCGGCGGATTCTGCCGCTTTTGGCCGCCGTCCTTGTTCTTGCGCTGATCGGCGGAGGGCTTGGCAGTATCCTGACCTGGTTTCTGTACGGAGGCGGAATCGGAGAAGGGATCTCCGCTCCGCTTGCCCGGTCGTTTTATGACTCCGGGCGGCTCTCGCTGTTTCTGTCTCAACTCAGCGCCGATCTGCTGATTGATCTTTTGGACAAGCTTCTTACGGTTCTGATCGCGGCGCTGGTTCTTCGCCTGCTTCCGCCGCAGCTCCTGTCTCGTTTCAAGCCCACCCTGTCGGACTCGTCGAACGGAGCAGTGTCTCGGAAGGTGCGGCGCATCTCTCTTCGCAGCAAAACCCTGCTGATGATCTCCGCTTCGATTCTGCTAATCGCCATCACCGTCTCCCTTGTGAGTCTTTCCCTCTTCCGGAAGGCGATCATCGAGGAAAAAAGCAAAATGGCGCTTGGGATCGCAAACATGGCATCCACGGTCTTTGATCACGAACGCGTGAAAGAATACCTGGAACTGGGAGAAGACGCCCCCGGCTATGCAGAGAGCAGGAAGAGGCTGTCCGACATCATGAAAAGCAACGATGACGTTTCCTTCGTCTATGTCTATCAGATCCGGGAAGACGGCTGCCATGTTGTTTTTGACCCGGACACCGAAGACACGCCCGGGGAAGCCCCCGGCTCCGTGATCGGCTTTGACGAGGCGTTTCGGCCATATCTGGAGGATCTTCTTGCCGGCAGGCCACTTTCCGGTCCGATCATCTCCGACGAAACATACGGCCGCTTGCTTACGGTTTACCTTCCCGTCTATAACGAAGCCGGTGCGTGTCAGTGCTATGTGGGAGTAGACCTCTCCATGAGCCAATTGGAAGCCACGGGAAGCGTCTTTCTGGTGAAGATTCTTTCCCTGTTCTTCGGCTTCTTCATTCTGGTTCTGGCCATAGGCGCCGCTGCTGCCGATTATGAGATTGTACAGCCCGTTAACAGGATTGCGGGCGCCGCCGGTTCCTTTGTCGCGGAAAGCGACGAGACCCGAAAAGAAAGTCTTCAGCAGCTTCAAGCGCTGGACATCCGAACCGGGGACGAGATTGAGTCTCTGTATCATTCCGTTCAGAAAATGTCGGAAGATGTGGTGGCCTACATTGATGACGCACAGAAGAAAAGCGAGCAGATCTCCAAGCTCCAGAACGGACTGATTCTGGTTCTGGCCGACCTGGTGGAAAGCCGCGACAAATGCACCGGCAACCATGTCCGCAACACGGCCGCCTATGCAAAGCTGATCATGGAGAAGATGCGCGAGACCGGCCATCATACCGGCGAACTCACCGACAGCTACCTGTATGAAGTGGAAAGCAGTGCGCCGCTTCACGATGTCGGCAAGATTCAGATCCCGGATGCGCTGCTGAACAAGCCCGGGAAACTGACGGATGAAGAATTTGCCGAGATGAAATGCCATACCCTGCGCGGGACCGAGATCATCGACCGTGCCATCGGCATGGTCAGCGACGATTCCGCCGACTATCTCAAGGAAGCACGCAACCTGACCCTGTATCATCACGAACGCTGGGACGGAAAAGGCTATCCGAAGGGCCTGAAGGGAGAGGAAATCCCTCTCTCCGCCCGGATTATGGCCGTTGCGGATGTTTTTGACGCCCTGGTGGCCAGGCGCAGTTATAAAGAGGGCTTTCCGTTTGACACCGCCATTGAGATCATCGAAAAAGAATCCGGCACCCATTTCGATCCGGAGGTGGTCGATGCTTTCCTCCTCTGCAAAGACGAAGCGCGAAGGATCGCCGAGCAGGCGAACCAGAAAAGTCTGGAAGAGTACTGATTTATCCGGGATTCCTCTATCGAATAAGAATCGGAGCTTACGGCAGCAGACCTTTTCAGTTCTGTCGCTGTAAGCTCCGATTCTACTAACATTTTCTCTTTCCGGAAAATCAGGTCATCGCTCGGTTTGTCGTTTTACTGTTCCGTAAAGTCAAAGCTGCGGTACTGGATCGCCTCGGCAATATGCTCCATGCCGATTTCCTCCGCGCCGTCCAGATCCGCAATGGTCCGTGCCACTCTCAGAATCCGGTCGTGGCTCCGGGCCGAGAGTCCCATGGTGTCAAAAGCGTCCCGCATCAGTTCCTCCCCTTCCGGAGAGAGCGCGCAGAAGGAACGCAGCTCCCGTGTCCCCATGTGCGCATTGCACATGGTATCATCCGATGGGAACCTTGCGCGCTGTACCGCTCGGGCGGCATTGACCCGTTCCCGGATGGCGGCGGAGCTCTCCGCAGGTGCTTTTCTCCGAATCTCATCATACTCCAGCGCGGGAACCTCGACGATGATGTCAATCCGGTCCAGGAGCGGTCCGGATACGCGGTTCTGATATCGCCGCACTTCATTCGGAGAGCACTTGCAGCGTCCGGAAGGATGTCCGTACCAGCCGCATTTGCAAGGGTTCATCGCGCAGACCAGCATGAATCTGCTTGGAAACGTCACCGCTCCCGCCACGCGGGAAACCGTCACGGTTCCGTCTTCCAGCGGCTGACGCAGCACTTCCAGTACATCACTGCGAAACTCCGGCAGTTCATCAAGAAACAGGACTCCGTTATGGGCCAGGCTGATTTCTCCGGGTCTCGGATTGGAACCGCCTCCTGCGAGACCTGCTGGCGAGATGCTGTGATGCGGAGAACGGAACGGGCGTTCTGAAATGATTGGGTGCTTACGGTCGGTCAGTCCTGCCACCGAATGGATTTCGGTGGACTGGATCATCTCTTCCCGGCTCATGTCCGGAAGAATCGACGGCAGCCGCTTGGCCAGCATGCTCTTCCCCGCTCCCGGAGGCCCGACCATCAGGATATTGTGTCCGCCTGCCGCTGCGATCTCCAGGGCGCGGCGGACATTTTCCTGTCCCTTTACATCTGCAAAGTCCGGAAGTCCAGCCTGGCTTGCCTCCGGCACAGGAGGATCAGCCGGCAGAATCTCTTCTTCGCCTCTCAGGTGTTTCAGCAGCTGCTGCAAATCGCGAACCGGGATCACGGAAACATTCTCTGCGAAAGCCGCTTCCGCTGCGTTTTCTTCCGGTACAAAGAGCGTTCTGATTCCCGCCCGCTCCGCTGCCATTGCCATAGGCAGTGTACCCGGGACAGGGCGCAGCTCACCCGTCAGGGAAAGCTCTCCCAGGAAAGCGCAGTCCTCCGGGATCTGTTTCAGATCCTCCGTGGCCGTGAGGATGCCGATCAGCAGCGGCAGGTCATAAACCGTACCGGCCTTTTTCTTGTCGGCCGGTGCAAGATTCACCGTCATGCGGCTGACCGGAAACTTAAAGCCGTTGTTTTTGATCGCAGCCCGTACACGCTCTCGGGATTCTTTGACAGCGGCGTCCGGGAGTCCGACGATATCGAAGGCAGGCAATCCGGAAGAGATATTCACTTCCACGCTGACTTCATAACCGCCGACTCCGCTGACGCCGAGACTCCGGACCCTGGAAAACATCTCTGATCAGGCCTCGGGTTCACAGGTGATCGCAATATGCAGCTCATCCAGCTGCTTCTGCTCCACCGTGGAGGGTGCGCCCATCATGACATCCTGGGCACTCTTGTTCATCGGGAACGGAATGATCTCTCGGATGCTGTCCTCTCCGGCCAGAAGCATGACCATACGGTCAATTCCCGGGGCAATGCCTGCATGAGGGGGTGCTCCGTAGCAGAAGGCGTTGTACATGGCCGGGAACTTTTTCTTGACATCTTCTTCGCCCAGGCGAACCATCTCGAAGGCCTTGATCATGATCTCCGGGTCATGGTTCCGGACCGCACCGGAGGAAAGCTCCACGCCGTTGCAGACCAGATCGTACTGATCTGCCGTGATGGTGAGCGGATCGACCTCTCCCCTCTCAGCCTTCAGCAGGATATCCAGTCCGCCGGCAGGCATGGAGAACGGATTGTGGCAGAACTCGAGCTCGCCGGACTCCTCACCGATCTCGTACATCGGGAAGTCGACGATCCAGCAGAACTCATAGCGTTCCTTGTCCATATGTCCGGGAACCAGAGCGCCCAGCATCTTGATCATGACACCGGCGGTCTTCTGGGCCTGGCCGCGCACACCGGTGGTCACACCGACGAGGCAGCCGGGCTTCAGGCCGAGGCGTTCGGCCAGTACGTCCTTCAGCGGATCCACAAACTTGGCAACACCGCCCACGATCGCACCGGACTCGTCCATGCGGAACCAGTAGGGCTTTGCCCCCGCCTGCACTTCGACATCGGCGCACAGCTTGTCGATCTGCTTTCTTGTGAGCTCGCATCCGGAGACGACGATCGCCTTGACCGTGTTCCCGTTCTGGAAGGCCTGGAACTCCGTATCCTTCACCAGGTCGGTGATGTCCTGTGCGACAAGGTCGATGCGCAGGTCGGGCTTGTCACTGCCGTAGGTTTCCAGGGCATCCACATATTTGATTCTGCGGAAGGGCGCTTCGGAGGCGATGTCATATTTGCCGTATTTGGCGAAAATCGGAGGCAGAACGTCCTCAAGAATTGCGAAGACGTCCTCCTGGGAGGCAAAGGCCATCTCCATATCCAGCTGGTAGAATTCGCCGGGGCTGCGGTCGCCGCGGGCGTCTTCATCGCGGAAGCAGGGGGCGATCTGGAAATAACGGTCAAAACCGGAGGTCATCAGCAGCTGCTTGAACTGCTGCGGTGCCTGCGGGAGAGCATAGAACTTGCCCGGGTGCTTGCGGGCGGGGACCAGATAGTCACGGGCGCCTTCGGGCGAGGAAGCCGTCAGAATCGGTGTCGTGATCTCCAGGAAGTCGTGCTCCAGCATCGCCTTGCGGATGGCCGCGATCACCTGGCAGCGCAGAATGATATTTTGCTTGACAGCCGGGTTCCTCAGGTCAAGATAGCGGTATTTCAGACGCTGTGCTTCGTCCGCCTCGCGGCTGCGGTTGATCTCAAAGGGAAGCTCGTTGTAGCGGCAACGGCCGAGAACCGTGATCTTCTCGGGGACGACCTCGATGTCGCCGGTCGGGATGTTCGGATTCTTGCTGGCACGCTCCCGGACCGTGCCGATGACACCGATGGTGGATTCCTTGTTGATTCCCTTCAGCTGACGGAGCAGGTCCTCATTTTCTACAACCAGCTGCGTTTTGCCGTAGAAGTCACGGACCACAACGAAGGCCAAGCTGCCGCCGACCTCGCGGACGTTCTCCATCCAGCCGGCAAGCTGTACTTTCTGACCGACATGCTCCATCCGGAGCTCTCCACAGGTATGTGTACGGGACTGCATATTTGTTTCCTCCTTATGTGATCAGCCGCGAATGGGCGCGGTGCTGTTTCTCTTTTCCACATTTTCCCGGATCAGGGTTCCGGCTTCCTCCGCCGTAAGCATGGTCTGTTCTCCGGTGAGCATATTCTTGACAGAGAGCATGCCTTTCTCGATCTCATCCTCGCCGAGCAGGACCACAAACGGAACCCCGATCTTATCGGCATAGCTCATCTTTGCCTTGAACTTGCGCTTTTCCGTATAAAGCTGGGCGCGAAGTCCGGCGCTGCGCAGCGCGGTGGCCGCGGCGATTGCGGGTCCCTGGTCTTCGGTCATGGGAATTACCAGCACGTCGCAGGGCGCGGTCAGCAGTTCCTCTGAGAGCAGCCCCTGTTCCTGCAGGACGTAGAACAGCCTCGTGAGACCGATGGAGATTCCAACGCCGGGAAGCTGCCGGTCGGTATAGTACTCGGCAAGATTGTCATAGCGGCCGCCGGAGCAGACCGAACCGATCTCCGGATAATCAATCAGCTCCGTCTCGTAGACCGTGCCGGTGTAATAGTCCAGCCCTCGTGCAATGGTGAGATCCACGGCAAAATTCTCTTCTGGCACGCCGAAGGCCGCAAGATGCTGAACCACCGCACGCAGCTCCTCCAGCCCGAGGTCAAAGGTCTCGTCCATGCCGCGATAGATCTCCAACCGCTCGAGTATTTCAGCATTGCTGCCCTTGATGGCCATGAAGTCCAGAACATTCTCGGCTTTATACGGCCGCATGTCCAGTTCATCAATCAGCATCTGCTTGATCTTGACTTCGCCCACCTTGTCTAGCTTGTCCACGATGCGCATGATATCCTGCGCCTTTTCGGACATTCCGTTCATGGCGTAGAAGCCGTTGAGGATCTTGCGGTTATTCACCCGGATCCGGAAGTTTTTCAGGCCTAGCCGAGTAAACGCCGTATAGATGATGGCCGGAATTTCGGCTTCGTTGATGATATCCAGCTTTCCGTCTCCGATGACGTCGATATCCGCCTGATAGAACTCACGGAAGCGGCCGCGCTGGGCACGTTCACCGCGATAAACCTTGCCGATCTGGTAACGCCGGAACGGGAAGGCAAGCTCCGCGTAGTGCGCGGCGACATACTTCGCCAGCGGCACCGTCAGGTCAAAGCGAAGTGCCAGATCGTTATCGCCCTTCTGAAAGCGATAAATCTGCTTTTCCGTCTCTCCTCCGCCCTTGGCAAGCAAAACTTCCGCAGCCTCGATCACCGGTGTGTCCAGCGGGGTGAAGGCAAACAGAGAATAGGTCTCTCTCAGGATCTGCATCATGCGTTCCATCTTCATCTGGTCCTGCGGAAGGAGCTCCATGAAGCCGGAGAGGGTTCTGGGTTTTACGATACTCATATTCTTCTCTCTTTTCGTCGTGATGATCACCGTCCCGGTCTGGTTCTAATTTTCATACCCTCAGATCGGTCCGGCAGACAGTCAAAAGAGTGAAGCTCCCGAATCAATCGAACTTCACTCTTTGGCGTTAGGCGTTGGATAAGCTTTATCTCTTCTGCGGATTCACGATATTACGCCAGTCGAGGTCTCCTCTGCGCAGGCCCTGAACAAGAACTTCCGCCGTTGCGGCATTGGTGGCAAAGGGAATCTGGTACTGGTCGCAGAGTCTTTCCACCTTGTTGATATCGTCGAATCCCTTCGGGTTGGCCGGATCGCAGAAAAACAGGACCAGATCAATCTCGTTGTAAGAGATTCTGGAACCGATCTGCTGCGCTCCGCCCTGGTCTGCATGCAGATACAGTGTGATTGGCAGCCCTGTTGCCTCGGAGACCAGCTTTCCGGTCACATGCGTCGCACAGAGATTATGCTCCGCAAGAATTCCGCAATAGGCGATGCAGAACTGCACCATCAGCTCTTTCTTTCTGTCATGCGCCATCAAGGCAATGTTCATCTTCTACTTTCTCCTTTTCTTACATCCACATGCAAGAACTTCATCTATCACACTTTGTCTAAAATCAGGATAGAATATTATACCCGTTTTTTTCCTGATGCGCAACAGTTTTTTCATTTTCTCTATGTGTTTTTCTCCGGTATTTCCGTTCTGTCCCCAGGGGCTTGCATCTGGTTCAGCAAAAGGAACGCTTTTCCCTCTTCCTCCCTGGCCGGACTGGTAAAGAAGCAGTAATCATCCCGATTGGTAATCTTCGCAAGATTCTCTTCGAGATGCACGGCTCCCGGATGTGCCAGAATCTCCAGACCGATTCCCTTTCTGTCGGCCATGGATTCCGCGGCGGGAAGAATCGTTTTCATCCTGCGGTAGTCGAAATGGCCTGACAGCATCACACCGAGGAAGAGTTTCTGTTCTGTGTTCCGCAGACTTTCCTTCCATTTTCTGCGGTCCCTGGAGATCAGCAGTTTCAGAAGCAGCACTTTCACGATATTGATTCCCGGAAATGGCATCAGCCGAAACAGATCCCGCAGGTACAGGCTCAGCGGTTCATCCGGCAGGCGAATATATGTCACCGGAAGGCTGTCTTCCCGGATCACTTCCATCAGCGCATCAAAGGCCACAGGGGCAACATGCCAGTGCGCATGTCCGTCGATCCGCAGAGCCTGTCCGGTCTGCCGAAACAGGGGAAGAAGCTTTCGGATCTGCGCCCGATATTCCGCCTTGATCTGCTGTTTATACGCTTCTCTTTTCCCCAAACATCCGGAAAAAAGAAGCTGTAAAAAGGTGACGCGGAACTGCCCTTTTTTATCCGCGAGCAGCGGAACTTCTTCTGCGGCCGCAAGACATTGCCCCTGCATCAGGTTCAGATGAACGGTGAATTGCATCCCCTTGTCCGGAAGCATCTCCAGACATTCGTCCAGTTCGGGGCCGTTTGCGATGATACTTGTTCCGTTCAGAACGCCGTGGCGAAAGCATTCCAGAATGCGCTCACTCTGTTCGAGAAACAGGCCGTAGTCATCCGCATGGAACTCCGTCGTCATAAACCTATGATTCCTTTACTTCTAAATTTGCGAACTTGACGACAATGGTTTTGCCGATCTTCTTGATGTATCCGTCATCCGGATAAAGCGGCATTTCCTGTACTTCCTCACTCTGGATCATTTCACCCCAGTAACTGTTGTTCCAGTTGAAAGTCAGATTCAGTCCGCTATCCCGAAGCAGGCCGAAGTAAGAGAAGTTAGCCCGGTTGTCTGCATAAACAAAGATATGAAAATCCCCGTATCGGGCATACTGATTTGCTTTCTCCCACAACTGATCCTTGAGGAAATTGGGATTGTCCGCGATTTTTCCTACAAACACAAACCCGCCCTCGGGGTTCTGGTCTTCTCCCAGATCTACGGCGACCCGGTTCATCATGGCGGTTGCATTGTCGCGGCTTTTCAGCATGACATGTTGATCCACGGATATCATCAGAAAGCTTCCGTACAAGACAAACAGGACCATCGCGATCCGAAGCCAGTCTATTGCCCTGGTCAGCCTATCCCTGTAATTGCCCACATCCGTCACACAGAGGAGGAACGGGAAAATCGTCGCCATCGGCATGGTCATCTGGATCGCCGCTTCCCCTGCGTCCACCGCCAGAATCATTGCGATATTCGCTGCCGGCGGGATCAGCAGCAGACAGATTGCCGCCAGCAGCCATCTCATGCCCGGCTTCCCGGCCAATTTTCGTCCGCCGAGAATTACATTGACGACAAACAGCGCGATCATCAGGACACCGAATGCCAGCAGCCTCTGATAAATGCTGTGTTTGAGTTCATTCCGGAAAAAGTAGCGGAAGAACTCCCGGTACGTGCTCAGGAAACTTCTCGGAAAACCTGCGATGATTTTACCGACTGTCACACTGTCTGCCCCTTTGTAGTCCACCGCCTGGATATGACAGAACTTCAGCGTCAGATCCCAGATGATCTTATAGACGATAAAGGAAATCAAGAGAGAAACCGCAAACCGGCAGACATAGCGAAGAACGCTTTTATAGTCCTGATCCTCCTGCAGCCGTCGAATGATACACAGCAGGGCCAGCACACAGGCGCAGCCGATATTTGACTGGTACAATGCCAGCGCCAGAACCAGACACAATACGGATACAAGACAGGTTTTCCAGTTTTCCCGGCTCAGCACCCACGCCGCCAGAACGCTCAGAAGGTATGCCATCGCAAAGGTTGGAGACGTGTATCGAAAGGTCAGGGTACAGCAGACCGCCGTCGTGACCATGGAAGTCAGTACAAGAAGATAGCCCTTCAGAGAATCCTTCAGACCGAACCACCAGGCGACGACACAGCTCCCCAGCACATACATCGTCAAAGCGAACACAGAGGTAAACGGTTCCGGGCAGACGTTCATCTGCGACATTCCGACCAGCGGCCAGAACCATCTTCCGATCTGGATGACCCATGTATAGTTTCTGTAGTCTGCACCGCTCCACATGCCGTCAATGGTGTTCGTCAGTTCATGGGAAATCAGCAGCAGATAGGCGATGACGCACGCGATCAGATTAAAAAACACAAATCGGCAGAAGCGTCTTGCTTCGTGTTCGCTGGATTGATTCATCTCTTCATCCTCATAAGATCAGTGTTTACGACAGTCAGGAAAGCTTTACAACCATTGCATTCCCGATTTTGCGGATGTACCCGTCATCCGGGTACACCGGCATAGCTTTCACATCCTCACGATTTTTGATCTCGTTCCATGTGTCCACGTCCCAGTTGAAATTAAGAAGGACCCCTGTGTCTCGCACATAGCCGAAATAGGATTGGATCGTCATACTTCCGCCAAGCCAGAACTCGCCATAGTGGGCATAGTCGTTTGATCGCTCCCAAAGCTGATCCTTCAGGAAAATCGGATTATCCGACGGGCGCCCGATAAAGAACACGCCCCCCTCTGGATTGGTGTCCTCCCCAAGATCCCCTACAATCCGATTCATCATGTTGACCGCGGTTTCTCTGCTCTTCAGCATGACATGCTGATCGGTTGAAATCATCATCAGGCTCCCGCCAAGAATAACAATCATGCAAAGGGCGCGAAAGCCGGAAACCAGCCCCAGCCAGTTTCGCTTTGCTTCCGGCCTGGACATCAGCGGGACAGAATCGGCGACACACAGCAGGAACGGGAACACCGTCGCCATCGGCAAGGTCATCTGGATGGATGTCCCGAGGGTATCCACCGAAAGAATCTGGGCCACATTCGCAGCAGGCGGTATCAGCAGCAGGCAGCCCATCGCACCCAGCTTCGCTCCCAAGGGACGGGACCAAAGCTTTCTCCCGATGAGAATCACCGTAACCGCCAGCAGGCAGACGAGCATCAGCCGAAAAGGCGCCAGCCGCTGATAAACATGATACTTCAGTTCGTTTTCAAAGAAATAACGATAGAATTCAAGATAGACTTTTTTGATTGAAACCGGAAGAGATGTGATTATTTTCAGCACCGACGCATCTCCCCCGCCCCGGTAGGATGAAGCCTCTACGTGGCAAAGATTCAGGGCAAGATCCCAGATCAGCTTATAAATGATAAAAGAGCACAGAAACGACGAAACGGTTCTGCCAAGAAATCCGAAAACCTTCCTTGTCTCTGCCCCATCCTGCAGCAGGCGGATCAGGAAAACCAGCACCAGCACACAGGCGCAGCCGATGTTGGCCTGATACAGGCCGAGCGCAAACGTCAGGCAGAGTACCGATGCCAACCACGACAGAGTCTTTTCTCTGCTGAGCATCCAGGCCGCCAACACACTGAGTAAAAATGAAAGGCCGAACACCGGTGACATGTAACGGTGAGAAAGGTCCGCACATACCGCCGTACTGATCACTGAAGTCAGAACCAGCAGGTATCCCCTGGCCGAGTCCTTCACGCCAAGCCAGAATGCCACGGCACAGCTTCCCAGCACGAAGAAGGAAAGCGCCAGGATTGAGGTAAACGGTTCGGGGCAGATATTCATCTGCGCAAGTCCCACAGCCGGCCAGAGCCAGCGGCCGATCTCGATAACCCAGAGGTAGTTTCTGTATTCGGCTCCGCTCCATAACGCATCGTAAGTATTTACCAGCTCATTGGAAATCAAGAGCTGGTAAGCCGCCAGACAGATCAGCAGATTGATCAGCGCAAAGCGGCAGAAGCGCCGCAGTTCCTTAGCATAATCGAAATCCATTGGTCTGTTCCTCCATCAAGGCCTTCCAAATCGTCATATTTTCAGACTGTTCATCCCGTTTTCAATCCGAATCGGGCTCCGCGCCCGGTTATCTCAGCAGTGTCATTTCATCTTCCGAGGAGTCCGAATAACTGCAGATATTGATATACGCATCCATAATGCGTCGCGCGATACGCTGGACGTTTGCACCGGATCCGCCGCGTTCCACAACCACGGCGATCGCAACGTCCGGATCACTGTAGGGGCCGTAGCAGATAAAAATACCGTCGTTGGTGATCTTCTCACCTTTCTGTGCCGTTCCGGTCTTGCCGGCACAGATCCAGGGGCAGGCCGTCCATACAACAGCATTCTGTTCGTTGATCCAGTCGTTCAGAACCATGTACATGCCTTCGTGGATTGCCAGCCAGTTGTATTCCGGAGAGCGGATGGTGTTCAGGACCTCCGGCTCACGCTCATAGATCTTCTTGCTGTAGTCATAATTTCGGACAGTCTTGAGGATGGACGCGGAATAGCGGTGCCCGGAGTTTGCCACCGTCGCACAGTACTCCGCCAGCTGCAGGGGCGAAAATATGCTGTCCGACTGTCCGATGGCGGCCTGCATCGTGTCACCGATGCGCCACACGGTACCGGTGTAGTCCGCGTGGTTTGCTTCGTTGGACATGTTGCCGCGGGTCTCGACCAGTTCAATGCCCGTGCTGACGCCGAGGCCGTAGGCATGGGCATATTCGCCCATCTTGTCAATGCCGAGATCGTGGCCGACGGAATAGAAGAAGTAGTTGCACGAGTCGCGAAGCGCCGTCGTGACGTTTTCCTCCGGGTGGGTATAGTGTTCTCCCTTGACGCTGTTCCAGATCCAGCACTCAGGCGCGTATCCTTCCGCGGCGTACTTTGTGAAGACACCTTCACACTTGATCTTGTATTCCGTATTGATCTGGCCTTCTGTCAGAACCGCTGTCGCAACGCAGGGTTTGAAGGCCGATCCCGGGGCGTAGGCACCCATCAGCGCACGGTTGAAAAGCGGTGCATTCGGGGTCTCCATCAGTTCCTGATACTTCTCGATGATGCTCGCGCCGTCATAAGTGGGCCAGCTTGCGATCGCGAGAGGCTCCCCGGTGTTGACCTTTACCACAACGGCCGCAGCGCCGGTGATCTCGTCCTTCATCTCCGGGTCATAGTCGCCGCGCTCAATGCCTTCGGCGCGCTCCTGATTCCGGTTCATGATCATGGTATTGATGGTGTTGTTCAGAATACGCTCCGTCTGTTCCTGAAGGACCTTGTCGATGGTCAGGTAGATATGGGCCCCCGGCTCCGGTTCTTCGATGTAGACAGTGCTGAGCACCGTGCCGGCGTTGTTCTGTGTTTCGCTCACCGTGCCGTCCTTGCCGTGCAGGTATTCCTCAAAGGCGTATTCCACGCCGTCCTTTCCCACCATGGCGTCGTTTGCATAGTTCAGCAGCGAATACCGTTCATACTCCTCCTGCGTCATCAGTCCGGTGTAGCCGAGGATGTGGGCGGCGTATTCCGTCTCGTAATTGCGGATGTATGCACGCTGAACCTCAATGCCCACCAGCTTGTTTTCCATGATGGATGAGATGAGCTCCATGCTCGCATCTTCCACGAACAGGTATTCGGCCGTATTGACCGCATAGCGGACATTGATGGAATAGCGGACGCCGGCAATGATGCGCATTTCTTCGCTGGAATAGCTGTTGTCTATTCCGTAGCGCGTCCGCATGAAGCTCAGCAGCTCGACCGCACTGGGGTTTTCCGCCAGGCCGTCCGGCTTCTGGCGGACAAAGTAGGCATTCAGCATGGTGCGCTGAATATCCGTCATATTCTCGTCATACTCAAACGGCGGTGTCCGGCTGATGGGCAGGTCGTCGGTGTAGTGGTCGCCGAAGCCCTCTACCATGTGGACCAGCTCCAGGATGACTGCATTCGGATCCGCGTTGGCAAAGAGCTTGACATTGTCCACCTTGAGGTTATAGCATTCCTTGTTGCTGACCATAATTCGTCCGTAGCGGTCGAGGATGTTTCCCCTCGCGGCGGTAACGGTCCTCTCGGTGTTTGTGATTTCATTGCTCTGGTTATAGTACTTTTCACCCTCAATGATCTGCAGGCGATACAGGAAGGTCAGATAGACCACCAGAATCACGATAACCAGTACGACCATGGCAGCAACTCTGCCGGGTTTTACAAGATGTTTCACGAACGACTCCTTTACTCAAGTCTGCTGAGACGGGCAGGCGGATAATACGCCAGAACCGCAAACGGCAGAGACCAGGCCGTCTGCAGAAGCGCGGTTGTTACCATCACCATGGAAAAGGTATCGGACGCCGCGGTTTTGAGAAGCTGCCCTCCCGCTGTTGCAAGCAGTCCGAGGATTGCCGCGCCCATGTAGGCAAAGAAACGCCGGTTGATAAAGAAATTCGAAATAAATGCCGATGCAAAGCTGATTGCCGGAAATGCCAGGGTAAAGAAAATGGTATTTTCCACAAATGCCATATCCGCGAAAATCCCCAGCACCAGGCTGAACAGCGGTCCCCAGGTGGCTCCCTCAAACATGCCCATCGCCACGGCCGCAGCCGGCAGAAACATCGGGCATACGCCGAGGATCCTCAGCTGCGTGAACAGAATGTTCTGCATTGCCAGGAGCACCACCAGATAGATCGCATATCGCAGAACCTTGCCGACATTGATCTTTTCCAGAAAATCTTTTGGGATAATGGTATTCAAGCTCTACTCCACCACATCAAAGTCTTTGATTATAAAAACCTGCACCAGCGAATCCAGATTTGCCTGAGGCTCGACAATCCCGTATTCGATCTGTCCGCCGGCCTCCGTCTGGACGCTGGTCACGGTTCCGATGACAAGGCCCGCGGGGAACGCGCCGCCGGAACCGGAGGTCGTCACCTCGTCACCGGCAAAAATCTGCGCTCCGTCGGCAAGGAAGGTCAGTTTTGCCTTTTTCTGTTTCATCAGGGAATACTCGCCCACCACCATGCCGGAACTGCCGGTGGAAACAACCGTTCCGCCGACGCTCATGTCAACATCGATAAGCGTGCTGACGGTTGACCAGGTCTCGCCGAGTTCCGTGATCTGTCCGACCAGCGCGCCGTACTCCGTGATCACCGGGTCACCGTATTCGATCCCGCTTCTGGCCCCCTTGCTGATGGTAAAAGAGGAGGACCAGTTGGAGGAGGACCAGAGGACAACCTTGCTGGATTCCAGAACATAGTCCGAGTGCTTGTCACGCAGATTCAGAAGCTCCCGAAGCCGCACGTTTTCTTCCGATGCCTCGATGCCGTCACGTGCCGACTGCTGTGCATCCGCCAGCTGGGAACGCAGAGACTCGTTCTCCGCCATCAGCGAATCATACTCATACAGGTATCCGTAGATGGTATCGAACCAGTTGGCCGCTGAGCTCAGAACCTTCTGCAGCGGTGCGGATGCCGTGCCGCGAGCGTTCTGCACAAATCCGATGCGTCCGCCTCTGGCCGCGGTCCCAAGCCCGATGATCAGGACAACCGCCGCAACGATGATCCCGACCCGAATTCCGTTTTTTCTCAGATATTCCTTCAAAGGATCGGTACTCCCTTCTTCGCCAGCATCTGTCCGAGTCTGCAGACCGGCAGGCCCATTACATTAAAGAAATCCCCTTCAATTGCCCGCACAAACAAGGCTCCTTTTTCCTGAGCGCCATAGGCGCCGGCTTTGTCCATCGGCTCTCCGGTGGCAATGTATCGCCGGATTTCCTCGTCGGAAAGCTGCCGAAAATGGACGACACTGCGCTCTGCCTCGCAGAGCTCTCCTTCTCCGTCCAGCACCGTCACGCCGGTGTAAACCTCGTGATCCCGTCCGGAGAGATGCTTAAGCATAGAGAAAGCCTGCTCTTCGGAATGCGGCTTTCCCAGAATTTCACCGTCCAGACAGACGATGGTATCCGCCGCGATCACCAGGGGATCGTCATCAAAAAGGGCCGCAACTTCTTTCGCCTTGGCATGCGAAAGCGCTTTCACGGTCTCCTCCGGAGAAGCCCCCTTCGGAGGCTGTTCCTCTCCGGCAGCCGGATGGATGATCACGTCTGCAAACCCAAGCATATGCATCAGTTCGCTCCTGCGTGGAGACGCGGAGGCGAGCACGATGTTTCTCTTTCTCATTCCACACCTCGATAATACAGTCCTCTCGTCAGCATATTCGGCTGATAATCGTTCAGGCCGAGATAGGACTTGGCTACCTCCACACATTCTCTGGCGCTTTCTGTGGTAAACATCAGACGGAGGCCCCAGAGTCCCGCACCGAGGACATCACTGCGCTTGTCCGCCAGGAAAAGCTTGTGAGCGTTATAAATCACATTCCTGCAGCCGAATTCCTTTACCACCGGGAACACCGAGCCTGTCCGGTCGGAAAGCTGTCCGGGGATCTGGCAGTTGCATTTCCCGGCGCTTTGGCGGATCACACACTGATCGGACACCATCACCGGCAGCCGGCCGTAGATAATCATTTCCGTATCAAGGGGCTTCTTCAGATCCCGGATCTGGGAAATTCTCAGTTCAAAGGACGCCGTGGCGGAGAGGAAACCCGCTGAACGCAGAACATCCAGCGTGCGTGAGTTGAAGGCGTTCATGCCGAAATCCGCACGCACCGCCATCCCCGCCTGCTTTGCCAGGGCAACATGGCCGATGTTCCCGACCAGTGTCTCTTTCACGCCGTTCTGTGCCAGCTTCTCCAGTGCACGATAGACCGTTTCCGCCTCATCGTCCGTAATCACACGGGGCAGCACCGCTACCGGTACCGTTTCATTCGTCAGGAAGGGCATCACGCGCTCAAAACGCTCCGCCATCAGCAGGGCAGGCGCGTAGAGATATCCGGGCCGCAGTTCCGCCAGCTCCGGAGCAAGCTGCTCTTCGGTGGCAACCTGGAAAATCGATACCGGATCTCCTTTTTGGATTCGGCTCTCCGGCATGGGCGGCACAGACTTGTATGCTCTCGGTTTCGGCGTCATTCGTCTCTCCGAAAGCTCAGAGATCAGCTTTCTTCTCAGTTCGTTAATCTCTGACGCGGGCAGGAAGAGCCCTTCATCCGCTTTCGCCTGGTTTTCAACGACGGTAAACGGAGTACCTCCGGTTTTATACATCTGTTCGACGATGTACCCTGCCGTGACGCCCTGCCGCTTGGCCCGCTCCGGAACAGGTCCGAAGGCCACCGCCCGGTTTCCGTCGTCATCAAAAGCAATCGCCTTTGCCTTTTCTCCCTTCTCCACCAGGGAGTAGAAGTGAATCGGAACGCGGCGGACTTCTCCGTCGCTGTAAGCGCGCCTAGCATCCGCATAGAGGCGGTCGAGATCTTCATCCGCTTCCGCCCTGATTCCATGCATGTCTGCTTTGTCCCCGTTCAGGTATCCCTGCGTAAAGCCCTGTCTGGAAAAGACGCGTTCCAGCAGCTCCATCTCATCGCCTGTCGGCTTGCGTTTTTCTTTCAAAACTTTGGAATACACGCCCGTGACAATCCCGGTGTATTCCGGCCGTTTCATCCGTCCTTCGATTTTCACGCAGCTCACGCCGGCGTCTTCCAACTCCTGGAGCCGGTCCACCAGGCAGTTGTCTTTTAGTGACAGCGGATAGTCGTCCATTCTCCCGCCGAGGGAATACTGCATTCTGCAGGGCTGGGCACACATCCCCCGGTTTCCGCTGCGTCGGCCGATCATGGCAGAGAGATAACACTGCCCCGAATGGCAGAAGCAGAGCGCCCCGTGTACAAACACCTCCGTCTCCACACTGGCGTGCTGCGAGATAAAGCGAATTTCCTCCAGGTTCAGCTCTCTGGCCAGGACCACCCGGGTAATTCCCATCTGTGCCGCCGCTTCCGCTCCGGCAAGATTGTGGATGCTCATCTGGGTACTGGCATGAAGAGGGATCTCCGGGAGTGCTTCATGGATCACGCGGGCCAGGCCGAGATCCTGGACCAGGATCGCATCCGCGCCCTTATCCGAAGCAAGCTTCGCCGCAGCCAGCGCGGCCGTCATTTCCCGGTCATTGACCAGGGTGTTCAGCGTCACATAGACGCGGCAGGCGCGAAGGTGGCAATAGCGTACCGCCTTCTCAAATTCTTCCGGTGTAAAGTTATGTGCACCCCGTCGGGCATTAAAATCCCCAAGGCCGAGATAGACCGCATCCGCGCCGTTCTGCACCGCTGCGATGACGGCTTCCGGGGATCCTGCCGGGGAAAGCAATTCCATCATGATTATACTCCTGACATCTGGAAAAGAGTCATACTGTATGATTATAGCACATTCTTCCCTATTGCGACAAGATAATTTTAATGCTATAATATGTTCTCCACGATAACAATTTGTGAATTATTCCTATTTTGGTGAAAAATGAACGATTTGGACGAGAAAAGACTGATTTCTCCCCGGGCAGCCGACCTGATTATCGGGCTCCGGGACGGTGACGCGGCTCTGCTGTATCTGTATCTCTGCCGCCGCGGCATGGAGGATCGTGATCATATTGCGCATGAGCTCTATCTCCCGAAGCAGCGCCTCAGTGAGGCAATCGAGCGTCTGGAGATGCTCGGTCTGCTTCCTCTGACGGAACAGACGCCTGTTTCCGCAGATAATACCGCTTCGCCGGCGCCTGCCGGAGACGCACCTTCCCTGCCGGAACGTCCTGATCTTCCGGACTATACCGCAGAGGATGTCCGGGCACGCAAAGAGAATGACAGCGCGTTCTCCGCGCTGATTTCGGAAGCACAGCTCATCATGGGCCGTCCCCTCAGCACGCCGGATCTCATCAAGCTTCTTGGGATCTATGATCACCTGGATCTTCCGCCGGAAGTTGTGATGGAGCTGATGAACTTCGTCGCCGAACTCTATCGATGGAAATACGGGGAACGGCGTCGTCCGTCCGCCCGTGCCTTTGAAGCGGAAGCCCGTCTCTGGGCCGAACGCGGTATTACGGATTTTGACTCCGCGGAACGCTATATCCGAGCCGCCAGAGAGCGGCGCAGCCTGGAAGGTGACATCAAGGCCTCCATGAAGATTGTCGACCGGGACTTTACGGATACGGAACGCCGATATGTGGAGCAGTGGCTGAACTGGGGCTTCTCCCCGGATGCCATCGCCCTCGCCTATGACAAGACCGTCACCAATACCCGCAAGTTCAGTCCCGCCTACATGAACAAGATTCTGATGAGCTGGAACGAAAAGGGTCTGCACACTCTCGCAGAGATTCAGGAAAAGGATCGGCCCACGCGGCCCCGGTCTTCCGCCGGTTCCGAACCGCGGCCGGCCGAGAGTCTCGGCAGTCTCTGGGAAAAGGTGAATCAGATTTAACAGGAGAACTGCTATGATGTATGATGGAAAGCTTCTGGCGCTTGCCCGCGCCGGACTGGAAAAGGACCGGGAAGCGAATCGGTCAGAACAGCAGCGTCGGATTGACCTGGCCTATCATCAGATTCCGGAGCTGGAGCAGATTGATCTTGCCTTGCGCTCCCACATGGCAGAGCTGGTGCGGCTGACGCTTTCAAAGCCCACGGATCTGCAGGATCGGATCCATGAGCTTCAGAAGCGCAATCTTGACCTGCAGATGCGCCGTGCCGAGCTCCTGACGCAGAACGGATACGCCGTCGACTGGCTGGATGAGATCTATTCCTGCCCGATCTGCCGTGATACCGGCTACGTGGGCACAGAGATCTGTGACTGTCTTCGCAGGCGCTGCAATCTGGAGATGACCAGGGAGCTTTCCGGCCTGCTGAAAAGCGGTCAGGAGTCTTTTGACAATTTTGACCTGAATTACTATCCTGACACCCCGGATCCGGAAACGGGCTGCATCCCCAGGGAAGCGATGGCCGTCGTATTGGCCGGCTGCAGGAAATTTGCGGATCGCTTTCCGGATGTTTCCTCCAATCTTCTTCTCCGCGGCGGCACCGGACTCGGAAAGACCTACCTTTCCGCCTGTATTGCCCGTGTCGTTGCAGAAAAGGGCTATTCGGTATGCTACGATTCCGCCTCCGTCGCGCTGGAGGCCTTTGAACGGCAGAAATTCTCCCGAACCCCGGAGGAGGCTGAAGCCGCTTCGGTCAGAGTAAAGCGCATGCTCTCCTGCGATCTGATGATCCTTGATGATCTGGGAACCGAGATGGTCACACCGATGTCCCTCAGCGCGCTCTATACGCTGATTAACACCCGTCTGAACGAGAATCGCAGAACCATGATCAGCACCAACTGTTCCGACGAGGAACTCTCCAGACGCTATACCCCGCAGATCTGCTCGCGTATTCAGGGCGAGTTTCTGGAGCTTCCTTTCTACGGCACCGATATCCGCCGCCTCAGGCACAAAAAATAGCTTGTGTTTCCTGCCTCTTATGGTATAATTCAGCTGCTTTATGTTCTTAACTGTTTTCAGGAGGAGATGTTATGGCTACAGCACGCCGTCGCATGGGCGACAGGAAAGAAGGACGCCTGCTTCGCTCTTTACCCGGTTTTGCAAAGTTTATCCCCTTTATTATGCCGCAGCGTAACGATCGCTATATTCACTACGAGGAAGCTTTCGAGGTTACCCAGCTTGACCGCATGCTCCGCAAACTGCGTGTAGAAGGGTACAAGGGCATCGGGATCCTGCACTTTTTGATTGCCGCTTATATCCGCGGAATTTCCAGAATGCCGGGCATCAACCGCTTTGTTGTCGGCCGTAGAATCTATGCCCGCAACAACATTGAAGTCGTTATGACCGTCAAGCGCGCCCTCAGCATTGACGCTACCGAGACCACCATCAAAGTCGTTTTTGAGCCGACCGATACCATTCTGGATGTCTATCGCAAGATGAACGAAAAAATCGACGAGATCAAGTCCAGCGAAGAAAACAACGGGACAGAAGACTTTGCAGATGTGGTTGCCCGTCTGCCCCGGTTTCTGATCCGCTTTGCACTCACGGTTCTTCGCGTGATGGATTATTTCGGCTGGATTCCCCAGTCGCTTCTGAATGTCAGCCCCTTCCACGGCTCCATGATCATCACGGATCTCGGTTCTCTTCGCATCGGTCCGATTTACCACCACATCTACAACTTCGGCACCCTGCCTGCTTTTATCGCGTTCGGCGCCAAGCGGCATTCATACGAGCTCAACCGCCGCGGGGAGATGGTCGACAAAAAGTATGTCGACTGCAAGTTTGTTCTGGATGAGGGCATTGTGGACGGCCATTACTGGGCCCAGATGCTGCTCGCCTATCGCTATATGTTCGAGCATCCTGAGATGCTCCTCTCCCCTCCGGGCAAGGTCGTTGAAGACATCGCCTGAAATAGCATTCTGCGGATTGACACCGCGGCTCTTCGGAGCCGCTTTTTTATTTATCGCGCCATTCTTCTGTTCTCGGACCTTATCTTAATTTCAGTTTGACAATTTGTTGTTTTTGGTGTATATATAATTGATTAAATAGTTTTATGATATATGATGGATTCTTGTGTTCATTTGAAAGGCAGGCCTGATTTCCGTAGAAAGCACAGAAACCAGAAAAGAACGTGCAATCCTGGCCGGATTGAATGCGCTGAGCATGGACCGGGCCGAGCGTTCCTCAGACAGTTCCATGGAGGAGCTGGCCGCACTCGTGGAAACCGCGGGCGGTGAGGTGATTGTCACGCTGATCCAGAATCGCCCCTCTCCGGATCCCCGCAGCTTTATCGGTGACGGCAAAGTAGCGGAGATGAAAGAGCTGATCGCGCTGCATGACTGCGATCTCGCCGTCTTCGACAATGAGCTCTCCCCTTCCCAGATGCGGGTTCTGTCCGAGGATCTCGGCATTAAGGTTCTGGACCGCTCCGGTCTCATCCTGGATATTTTTGCACAGCGAGCCAGAACGCGGGAAGGAAAGCTTCAGGTCGAACTGGCTCAGTACCAGTATCTTCTTCCGCGCCTGACAGGTATGTGGACCCATCTGGTGCGTCAGACCGCCTCGGGAGGAAGCTCGCCCATCGGGACGCGCGGTCCCGGTGAAACCCAGCTGGAGACCGACCGGCGCCATATCCGCAGGAAAATCCAGGCTCTGCAGACTTCCCTCTCCGAGGTACGCAAGCAGCGGAGCACCCAGCGCAGCCTGCGCCTCAAAAATCGCCTTCCTCTGGTGGCGCTCATCGGTTACACCAATGCGGGCAAGTCTACGCTGCTGAACACATTGACCGAGTCTTCGATCCCGGCCAACGACCGGCTTTTTGATACACTCGACCCGACCACACGGCGTTTCCCCCTTGCCCCCGGTCAGGAGATTCTTCTTTCCGATACGGTCGGCTTTATCCGCAAGCTGCCCACCCATCTGGTGGAGGCGTTCAAGGCGACCCTGGAGGAGCTCAAGTATGCGGATGTTCTTCTCCATGTGATTGATCTGTCCAATCCCGAATGGGAAGAGCAGGCCGAGGTTGTGGACAGCCTCGTACGGCAGCTGGGAGCGGAACAGACTCCCTGTCTGCGTGTATTCAACAAGTGTGATCTTTACGTCGGAATCCTTCCCCACGGCGAGGATGTGGTCTGCATCTCCGCTAAAACCGGTGAAGGCGCCGATGTTCTGACAGAGCGGCTGAGCGCAATGCTCCGTGACGGGGTTCATGAGACGGAACTTCTTCTCCCCTACGCCGACGCCGGCGTGCTGGATGTTCTTCGCCGTGAGGCCCAGATTCTGTCCGCAGAGTATGAAGACCTGGGAATCCGGGTCAGGGCCAACCTGAGCTCGGAGCTCTGCGGCAGATATCATCAGTTCATCCCCGGATGGAAAGCGCCCCGTGAGGAATGGGAATAGGCCGATCAGCGGGATAAGGAGCTGAACAATGTCTGAAGGATTTCGCATACCTGCCGGCCCCGGTGAATCAGAACTCACCGAAAAGCGTTCCCGTTTTCTCGGGCACCTGGTCCCCGTGGAGTCGGAAGAGGAGGCAAAAGAATTTGTCTCCCGCATGAAAAAGCAGTATCACGATGCCCGGCATAACTGCTGGTGCTATCGCCTTTATGACGGGCCGGAACGCTTCTCTGACGACGGAGAGCCGCAGGGCAGTGCCGGAATGCCGATGCTGGAAGTTTTTCGTCGGGAAGAGGTCTTCAACTTCTGCTGTGTGGTGACAAGATATTTCGGCGGTGTCCTGCTGGGTACCGGCGGTCTTTCCCGGGCCTATTCCGGTACAGCAAAGCAGGCCCTGACAGAAGTCGGAACCCTTTGGGTTGGGAGCTTTATAGAGCTCAGCTTCTCCTGCCCGTACCGTCTGAGTGAGAAGCTGAAGAGTGTGATTGCGGCCGCGGGCGCCGTTTTGACGGATGTCCGCTACGATTCGGATGTATACATGACGGTTCTTGCGGAAGAACAGGCCGCTTCGGCGCTGGCCGGGCAGATTTCGGAACTCAGCGGCGGAAAGATTCAGCCGTCAATGCGAAAGACACAGCAGGCAGGAGGACAGGCATGATCCCCAGAGAAGAACGTGAACAGCTCGAGCTGCTGCTCGTGGGCCCTCACGGGGTGCGGGCAGCGGAATCCCGGGGCCGCATCCATGAGGAGCCGGAGTGTGAAATCCGCACCTGTTTTCAGCGCGATGTAGACCGGATTACCCACTGCAAGTCATTCCGCCGGCTGAAGCACAAGACCCAGGTTTTTCTCCAGCCCGAGGGAGATCACTATCGCACACGCCTGACCCACACCCTGGAAGTCAGTCGTCTGGCCCGCACCGTGAGCCGCGCTTTGAAGCTGAATGAAGATCTCACCGAAGCCATTGCGCTCGGTCATGACCTCGGGCACACCCCTTTCGGTCACGCGGGAGAGCGGGCGCTGAACCGGATTCACCCCGGCGGATTCCGCCATTATGAGCAGAGTCTGCGGGTCGTGGATCTGCTGGAGCGCGGCGGGCAGGGGCTGAATCTCTGTTATGAAACCCGGATGGGTATTCTCAATCACACCCACGGAGCACCGGACGACACGCGGGAAGCCACCTGTGTCCGGCTCTGCGACCGAATTGCCTATATCAATCACGATCTGGATGACTCGATCCGGGCCGGCCTTCTGACAGAGGAGGAAGTACCGGAAAAAATCCGTCTGGGCTGCGGGACGCGCAACTCCGAACGGATCAACAGTTTTATCACAGACCTGATTTTGAACAGCCGCGACGGTGAGCTGCAGATGAGCGAAAAGATGCAGGATCTGTTTAACTATTTTCACGGCTTCATGTATTCGGATATCTATGTCAACCCCGTGGCCAAAGCCGAAGAGGGCAAGGTCGACGGAATTCTCGCTTCGCTGTACGATGTCTATGTCGCACATCCCGAGAAGCTGCCCGCGGACTTTGGCGGCGTTCTGGAACGGGAGGGCCCCGAGCGGGCTGCCTGTGACTATATCAGCGGCATGACAGACGGATATGCCATGGAAAAATACGGTGAGCTCTTCATCCCCTTTGCCTGGAGCGTAAAATAATCCATCCGCCTGACGATTCGTCATTAATCATTTTTGTTTTCTTGGAGAATATGTGAGGACATTATGCCATTTCCGGAAAACTTTATTCAGGAGCTGACAGAACGCAGCGACATTGTCGATGTGGTAGGCAGCTATGTCGCGCTTGGGAAGCGCAGCGGGGCAAATTACTTCGGACTCTGTCCGTTCCATAATGAACGTACTCCGTCTTTCGCGGTAAATCCCTCCGGTCAGTTCTACCACTGCTTCGGCTGCGGCAAAGGCGGCGGCGTCATCAACTTCATCATGGAGATCGAAAACCTCTCCTATCCGGATGCGGTTGCCTTTCTGGCCAAGCGCGCCGGAATGCAGATGCCGGAGGATTCCTTTGACCGGGATGCGAAAAAGCGTTCGCGTCTGCTCGCTGCCAATCGGGATGCTGCAAGGTGGTTTTATGAACAGCTCGTCACCCCGGAGGGCAGACGCTGCACCGACTATATGGCCGGACGAAAGATTTCTCCGTCTGTTGCCAAACGCTTCGGTCTCGGTTTCGCTCCGGAGCACAGCGGGGCGTTTCTCGCCGCCATGCGGCAGAAGGGGTACAGTGATTGGGAGCTGAGCGATGCGGATCTGATCCGCAGAGGCGATCACGGCTTCTACAGCACCTTTCGGAACCGGCTCATGTTCCCCATCATCGACGTGCGCGGGAACGTGATCGGCTTTTCCGGGCGGGCGCTGGGGGACGCCGGCGCCAAGTATCTCAACAGCAAGGACACGCTTGTGTTCAACAAGGGCCGGAATCTCTTCGCATTGAATCTTGCGAAGAAGTCAAAAGCCGGTTATATCATTCTCTCAGAGGGAAACATCGACATCGTGGCGCTGCACCAGGCCGGTTTTGATTCGGCGGTCGCATCGCTGGGGACCTCCCTGACGCCGGAACAGGCAAGGCTTATCAGCCGCTACACCAATGAGGTGATCATTGCCTATGACAACGACGGAGCAGGGATCAAAGCCTCTCAGCGCGCGATCGGGATTCTGGAACGGCTGGACCTGAAGGTCCGGGTGCTGCGCATGACCGGAGCGAAGGATCCGGATGAATACATCAAGACCCGGGGTGCGGACGCATTCCGCAATCTGCTGGAGGACTCCGAAGATCAGGTCGATTACCGTCTCGGCACCGTGACGGCTAAGTATGATCTGAGCCAGGATGATCAGAAGGTTGCCTTCCTGAAAGAGGCAACCGCTCTTCTGGCGACCCTCCCGGGCGCGGTAGAGCGCGAGGTCTACGCCATCCGCGTCGCAGAACAGGCCGGAGTCGGGCAGGATGCCGTCATCCGGGAAGTAGAACGGCGAAGGAAGCAGCTTCTGCGAAAGGCCGCCCGGAGTGAAGAGCAGGAACTGAACCGCCCGGAACGTATGGCACAGCCTGCAGATAAGCAGCTGCGTTACCGGAATCCGGTATCGGCTGCCGCGGAAGAGGGCGTGATCCGCTTGCTCTACCTGGAACCGTCACTGGTGCGGGAGAGCGGTCTGCCGGAAGCGGCGATGTTTTCGTCGGAAGCATTGGGCCGGATTTATACCATCCTGCGCCAGAAGATCGAAGAAGGCGGCACCGTAAGCGTCTCTTCCCTCTCCGGCTCACTCAGCCAGGAGGAAATGAATCTCCTGGTCAACATCCTTCAGAAACCGGAAGTCCTGTCCAACGGCCGGCGGGCCCTGCAGGATTACATTGACAGAATACGTGAACAGCACGAGCTGGAAGCCGGAGGCAGAGAAACAGATCTCAATGCCCTACGGGACCGGCTCAGAGAACGAAAGGGGTACCATCCATGAATGACGAACTGCAACTGACCGAAGAAGACCTCGAAAGCATGGCCGACAAGCTGATCGAGGAAGCAGCCGGCGCCGACATCGCCGGTCAGCAGGAGACAGAGCTCATTAAAAGCCGCAAAAAGTCTCCGCGCAAAAAAGAGGGCCCTGTGGATACCAGGCCGCCCGAGGTACGGCTGCAGGAGCTCTTTGAGAAAGGAAAGAAATCCGGAAAGCTCACCACCAAGGACCTGGATTTGCTCAATGAACTGAACCTTGACGCTGACACCATTGACAAGTTCTATGAGCAGTTGGAACAGGCCGGCATCGACATCGACTATGCCAGCGGCGACCTGATGCCCGTTCTGGATGATGATCTGCTTCCGGAACTGGATGATCTCAGCGAGGTCGAAGAGGTTCCCACCGAAGAGGTAACGGATACCGATGCGCTGATGGACAGCTTTGCCACCGACGATCCGGTGCGCATGTATCTCAAAGAGATCGGCAAGGTTCCCCTTCTGACACCGGAAGAAGAACTGGACCTCGCCAAGCGTATGTCCGAAGGCGATGAAGAGGCAAAACGCCGCATGACGGAAGCCAACCTCCGTCTCGTTGTTTCCATTGCCAAGCGCTATGTCGGGCGAGGCATGCTGTTCCTGGATCTGATTCAGGAGGGAAATCTTGGTCTGATCAAGGCTGTGGAGAAGTTCGACTACACCAAGGGCTACAAGTTTTCCACCTATGCCACTTGGTGGATCCGTCAGGCCATCACGAGAGCCATCGCCGACCAGGCGAGAACCATCCGTATCCCGGTCCATATGGTTGAAACCATCAACAAGACCATCCGTGTTTCCAGGCAGCTGCTTCAGGAGCTCGGTCACGATCCCAGTGCTGAAGAGATCGCTGCGGAAATGGATATGCCGGTGGAAAAAGTGCGTGATATTCTGAAGATTGCGCAGGAGCCGGTATCGCTCGAGACTCCGATCGGTGAAGAGGAAGACTCTCATCTGGGTGATTTTATTCCAGATGAAGATGCTTCCGAGCCCTCTGAGGCCGCTTCCTTCTCTCTTCTTCGTGAGCAGCTTGAAGAAGTGCTCGAAACGCTCGCGCCGAGAGAGAAGAAGGTTCTGGAGCTGCGCTTCGGCATCGTCGACGGCCGGACCCGGACCCTCGAGGAGGTTGGCAAGGAGTTCAACGTCACCCGTGAACGTATCCGTCAGATTGAGGCCAAGGCCCTGCGGAAGCTCCGTCATCCCAGCCGCAGCAAAAAGCTCCGTGACTTTTTGAACTGAGCTTATCACTTCCCCTGCGTTCAGGAGCAATAACTGAACCCTCAGCAGGCATCAATCCCGTCTGCTCCCTAGGAATCGAGTAGGAGGGGCTGAGTAAGCCCCGACCTCTCACACCACCGTGCGTACCGTTCGGTACACGGCGGTTCAACCGCATAAGTGCAGAGACTCG
>CADAPN010000008.1 GCA_902789835.1 Oscillospiraceae bacterium | reverse complement strand
CTGCAGAACCATCAGCGGGTGATCGCCACGGCCTTCAACGACACCGATGCCGTCGGATTTGTCCGCGGCGCCAGAAGCTGTTTCACGGTGCTGCACTTTGTAGACGGGGATCTTGCCGGGAAAGACGTGGAAATGCTGGATGAGCCTCTGGAGGAGGACGACGAAGCCGTGGCCGAACTGGTGCGCCAGTATTACATGACCGACGGAAGCAACCGACCGAAGACGATCCTGCTCCCCTGTGAGATGGAAGGCCGGGAGGAGCTGGAACAGCTGCTCGGGGAACAGTACGGGCGCCGGGTTTATCTTGAAGTTCCGAAACGGGGAGAGCGCCTGCGTCTGGTGGAGAGCGCCCAGCTGAACGCGCGGGAGGAAATCATCCGCCGCACCACCGTGGAACAGCGTCGGAACAAGACCCTGGAGTGGCTTCAGAAAGCACTGGAACTGGAAGCCTTCCCCCACCGGATCGAAGCGTTCGATATCTCAAATCTCGGAAGCATGGGGATCGTTGCCGCCATGACGGTGTTCCAGGACGGCAAGCCGCGCAGGTCCGCCTACCGAAAGTTCCGGATCCGGGATTTGGAAACGCCGGACGATTATGCCAGCATGTACCAGGCGGTGACGCGCCGGTTCCAACGGTATCTGGACGGGGATGAAAAATTTGCTCCTCTGCCGGATCTGCTGCTGATTGACGGCGGTGATGTCCATACCGCAACGGCGGAGCGCGCCCTTGCGGACCTCGGCCTGAAGGTGCCCTGCTTTGGCATGGTGAAGGATGACCGCCACCGTACCCGGGCTCTGATGACCGCAGACGGCAGAGAGATCGGCATCGCCGGAAATCAGGCGGTTTTTTCCCTGATCGGTACGATCCAGGAGGAGACCCACCGCAGTGCCATCACCTATCAGCGACATCTGCGCAACGAGAGCTTCGCGTCAACGCTGGATGAAATCGAGGGAATCGGACCGAAACGAAAGAATGACCTGCTCCAGCATTTTCGTTCGCTCCGGGCCATCCGCGAGGCGGATACGGAGACGCTGAGAACGGTCCTGCCGCAGAGCGCTGCAGAGGCGGTGTATCGATACTTTCATGAGGAGGCGAGCGCATGCGGGTCATCACCGGCATCGCAGGAGGAAGAAAACTGAAGAGCCCGGAAGGGGATGCGGTTCGCCCGACCGCGGATCAGGTGAAGCAGGCGATGTTCAACATCCTGCAGTTTGACCTGGAAGGGAGAAGAATCCTGGATCTCTTCGGCGGTACGGGACAGCTTGGCATCGAAGCCCTGAGCCGTGGGGCAAGGGAGGCCGTCTTTACCGACAGCAGCAGGACATCCGTACAGCTGATCCGGGAAAACCTGAAGCGCTGCGGTCTCGAGGGAACGGTTTTGCAGACGGACGCGCTTTCGTATCTGGCGCGGGGCGAGAAGTTTGACGTCATTTTCATCGATCCTCCCTATGACGGAGGCCTTTATCAGGCGGTTCTGGAACGGATAAATGCCGTTGACAACTTGACCGAAGGTGGTATAATAGTGTGTGAAGCACGCGCCGGAACGGAACTTCCCGAACTTACACCGCCTTATCGCAAACAGAGGGAAAGACGCTACGGCAATGTGAAAATCTGTATTTACAGTAAGAACGAACAATAGCTATGAGTGACAAACGCATTGCAATCTGCCCGGGGAGCTTCGACCCAATTACCCTCGGACATCTCAATATTATCCGCCGCAGCGCGAAGATTTTTGACGAGGTAATCGTCTGTGTCATGCTCAATGCCACGAAGACCTCCCCGATGTTTACGATCGACGAACGCGTCGGGATGGTGAAACGTGCGGTGGTGCGCTATCCCAATGTTCGGGTTGATACGGCAGACGTCCTGCTGGCGGAGTATGCGCGGCGGTATGAGAACGCCGTGATCGTCAAGGGCCTGCGGGCGGCTTCGGACTTTGATTATGAGTTCCAGATGAATCTGATTAACAAGAAGATCAATCCGGAACTTGAGACCATGTTTTTGACGGCGAGTGAGAAATACACCTTCCTCTCGTCTTCCGTTGTACGGGAAATGGCCACCTATGGAGCGGATCTCACTGGCCTGGTGCCTACGGAGCTGATTCCGGATATTGAAGAAAAAGCCAAATTATGGAGGAAAACCTGATGGAGCAGGGAGACGTCATTGAACTGCTGGACACACTGTACAGCATGATTTCGGAAGCCTGGGGTGTCCCGCTGGGCAACGACAAATGCATCATCGAACGTGAAAAGGCACTGGATCTCATCAATGAAATCAAAGCCTCCATGCCGTCTGCTCTTGCAGAGGCAAAGCGCCTTGTTGCCGCCCGGGACGAGTTCATCGGGAACGCGAAGAAAGAGGCCGAGTCTCTCCGCAAGAGTTCGGAGGAGAAGGCCCGCTCCATGATTGAAGAGCAGGAGATTATCCGCATTGCCCGTTCGAGAAGCGCGGAAATGATCTCCAATGCGGAAGCAAAGAGTGCGGAGCTTCGCCGCGTAGCCGGCGACTATGTGGACGACGTGATGCGCCAGGCCGAAGAGAGCCTGCGCAACTCCCTGGAGACGATCCAGTCCGCACATTCGGCCGTTCGTTCGGCAAACGGGAACCGCCCGACCGCACCTCAGGCAAGGCGTGAACGTGAACCGGAGGAGAAGGACTTTATCTCCTTCCAATGACCGGAAAAGAATCGTTATTTTGAAAGGACCGCCCTTTTCGGGGCGGTCCTTTTGCGCAAAATGACAAATCGAAAAAAAGCAAAAGAAGTCCTTGATTTTTCCAGGCGTCTACCCTATAATAGTGGAGCATAGTGGTGCAAAGTGGTGGATTGTGGGAGAAGAGGTGACAACCGTGACGGGTGAGTATCAGCATGCACTCGATAACAAGGGAAGAATTTTTATCCCGGCCCGCCTCAGGGAAGAACTGGGGCAGTCGGTGTTTGTCACCCTGTCCATGGACCGCTGCCTGAGCGTCTACAGCAAGGAAAACTGGGATCAGCTCACGGAAAAGGTCAACGCCCTTCCCTATGTCCGCCAGCGTAAGATGCGGCCGCTGTTCGCGTATGCGGTTCGCTGTGATCTGGATGCACAGGGGCGGGTTCTTCTGCCCCAGAATTTGCGGGACTGGGCCGGCCTGGTGAAGAACGTCACGGTGGTCGGCTGCAACAACCATGCGGAACTGTGGGACAGTGAGAGCTGGCATAAAGTCTTTGTAGAGGAGACTGCGCCGGAGAATATTGCCGCGGTGCTGGAGGAGCTGGAGTTCTGATGGCGGAGCATGTTTCGGTCCTGCTGGAAGAGAGCGTCGAACAGCTGAAGATCCGGCCGAACGGAATTTATCTGGACGGTACCCTGGGCCTAGGCGGACACTCCGCCGCAATTGCCTCACGGCTCACGAGCGGAATCCTGATCGGGATCGATCGGGACGAGACTGCAATCGAGCGGGCCGGGGAGCGGCTGAAGGTTTTCGGAGACCGCGTCAGGCTGGTCCACGGAAGCTTTGCCGCTCTGGGAGAGATTCTGGATCAACTCTCCATCCCCGCGGTAGACGGAATGATTTTCGACCTCGGCGTCTCCTCGCCGCAGCTGGACGAGGCGGAACGGGGCTTTTCCTATCGTCTGGACGCGCCGCTGGATATGCGGATGGACCGCAGCCAGGCAAAATCCGCCTGGGAGGTCGTCAATCGCTATGAAGAAGCGGAGCTGAGCCGGATTTTTTTCCTCTACGGGGAGGAACGCTATGCCCGCCGGATCAGTGCGGAAATTGTCAGAAAGCGCCGGGAACACCCGGTCAACACGACAATGGAACTGGCGGAGATCATCCGAAGCGCAATGCCGGCGGCAGCCCTGCGGGAGAAACAGCATCCTGCCAAGCGCTGCTTCCAGGCGATCCGCATTGAGGTCAACGATGAACTCGGCGAAGTGGAGCGCATGATGCAGACGGCACCGGACCGGCTGAATCCCGGCGGGAGACTCTGTGTTATCTCCTTCCACTCCCTGGAAGACCGGATTGTCAAACAGGCAATTGCGGCGAGGGAACACGGCTGCACCTGCCCGCGGGAAGCGCCGATCTGCACCTGCGGGTTCCGTCAGACCCTGAAAACGATAACAAGAAAGCCGATTCTGCCGAATCCGGAGGAGTGCGCGGTTAATCCGCGTGCGCGGAGCGCCAAGCTGCGGGTGGCAGAACGTATATAAGAATGAAACTGAAAACACTGCTTGATCAGCTGGAGATTATCTCCGCGACCGCGGATCCGGAGACGGAAATCCGCGGCATCAGCTACGATTCCCGAAAAACAGAAGAAGGAGACCTCTTTGTCGCGATCCGGGGCTTTGAAACCGACGGACACCGCTTCATCCCGAAGGCGATTGAACGAAAAGCCGCGGTGATCCTCTGTGAGGTCCCTCCGGAGCACGATATTCCTTATGTGCAGGTTCGGGACAGCCGCCACGCGCTGGCCGTCTGCAGCAGTGTGTTTTATGGCAGTCCCGCCTCCAAAATGCGGATGATCGGTATCACCGGCACCAGCGGGAAAACCAGTGTCAGCACGCTGCTGAAGCATGTGCTGGAAGAGAGCTGCGGGGCGAAAGTCGGCCTGATCGGCACGACCGGCATCTGGATCGGGCAGGAAGCCATTCCTTCGGAATTCACCACCCCGGAGAGCCTGGAACTGCATCGCCTCTTTCACAGGATGGCGGAAGAACACTGCAGTCATGTGGTGATGGAAGTCTCTTCCCATGCGCTGGAGCTCAGCCGTGTGGCGGGAATCGAGTTTGACACCGCGGTATATATGAATCTGTCCCAGGACCATCTGGATTTTCACGGGACGATGGAGAATTACGCAGCGGCGAAGAAAAAGATTTTTTCCCAGTGCCGGACGGCCTGGGTGAATGCCGATGACAGCTGGACACCGTATATGACGGAAGGCGTCTCCTGTCGGCTGCATTCCTTCGGAACAGAGAGCAGCGCGGAGCTCCGCGCGGAAAACATCCGGCTTTTCCCGAACATGGTTTGCTTTGACGCGGTGCTCGGGGGAGAGACGGCTGAGACCCGGCTGAACATTCCGGGGTCATTCTCCGTGTCGAACGCGCTTGCCGTCATGGCCGCTGCGTACTCGGAAGGGATCACGCCTGCGCAGAGCGCGAAAGCCCTCGCCACCGCCCGGGGCGTCAAGGGCCGGCTGGAGTCTGTCCCCACGGACGGAAACTACCATATTCTCATTGATTATTCCCACAAGCCGGATGCGCTGGAAAAAGTCCTGCGCAGTCTCCGGGAGGCAACACCGGGAAAGCTGATCTGCCTCTTCGGATGCGGCGGGGACCGGGACCGTCTGAAACGGCCGCTGATGGGAAAGATCGCCGCGGAGCTATCCGACCTGGTGATCGTGACCAGCGACAACCCGCGGACGGAGGATCCGGAACGTATTATTGATGAAATTGAACCGGGCCTGGTGGGAAGTACAACTCCCTGGATCCGGATCTGTGATCGCGTGGAGGCCATACACCGGGCGATCGACCTGGCCGGAGACGGAGATGTAATTCTCCTCGCGGGAAAAGGACATGAAGACTATCAGATTATCGGCCATACAAAGCATCATATGGACGAGAGGGAAATTGTTGCTGATTATCTGAAAGAAAGAGAGAAGGACTGAAACCATGACGATACAGCTGCTGTGCGCATTCATGATTGCGTTCTTATTCGTTACTGCTTTCGGAAAATGGTATATCCCCTGGCTGGAAAAGGAAAAAGCCAGGCAGCAGATCAAAACAGAACTCAAGCAGCACTCCGGCAAGAGCGGAACCCCCACCATGGGTGGGGTGATGTTCATCCTGGCGGAGATTCTCGTCTGCCTGACGCTGGGCTTTTCCGGTATGCTGAAGGGACACTATGAGCATATTTTTGTGCTGCTGTTCGCGCTGGTCTTCGGTGCCATCGGGCTTCTGGACGACTGGCAGAAGATCCGGAAAAAACAGAATCTCGGCCTCTCAACCAGAGCGAAGTTTCTGCTGCAGCTGGTTGCGGCGCTGATCTTCCTGCTCCTGATGAAGCGTCTTGGCTTCCTGCATACCTCGCTGTACCTGCCGCTCTCCGGCAGAATCATCGCTGTGCCGCCGCTGTTCTATTACTTTTTTGCGGTTTTTGTGATCGTCGGCACGGTGAATGCCGTGAACATTACCGACGGCATTGACGGCCTTGCGACAGGAACCTCCATTCCGGTATTCCTGTTTTATGTGCTGGTCACCTTTGCCTGGGGGGAGGAGTATACGTGGCTCGGGCTCTTCGCCTCCGCGATGGTAGGCGGCCTGATGGGCTTTCTGGTTTTCAACTTTAATCCCGCTAAGGTCTTTATGGGCGATACGGGAAGCCTCTTCCTGGGCGGCGCGATTGCGGCGATGGCCTTCGCCTATGATATGCCGCTGATCCTGATCCCGCTGTGCGTCATGTTTATTATTGAGACACTTTCGGACATCATTCAGGTCGGCTATTTCAAAATTACCCACGGCAAGCGCGTTTTCCGAATGGCCCCGTTCCATCACCATCTGGAGCTGGGCGGATGGACGGGAAGAAAGTGGAAGGAGAAGGAAATCTTCGTTCTCTACACCGGGGTTTCGCTCCTGTGCATGGTCTTTTCGTTCCTGATCGTGTTTGAGAGGTTTTAAAGTTCTGTGATGAAATTTATTCTTACCTGCGGCGGGACCGCAGGGCACATCAATCCCGCGATCGCTGTGGCACAGCGGTTGCGGGAACTTCTTCCGGATTGCGAGATCCTCTTCCTGGGGGCAGAGGGCAAGATGGAGATGGACCTGGTTCCGCGGGACGGTTTTTCCATACGCCCCCTGCGTGTGACAAACCTGAGCCGGGGCCATCATCTGGCGGATGTGGGGCACAACATTGCAACCATGAAAAACGTCATTGAATCCGGCCATGAAGCAAGGCGAATTCTGAAGGACTTCCGGCCGGACGCCGTGCTGGGAACGGGCGGTTATGTCTGCTATCCGGTGCTGCACGAGGCCTCCCGCCTGGGGATCCCGACCCTGCTGCATGAAAGCAACGCGGTTCCGGGCCTTACGACAAAGCTGCTCTCCGAGCATGTGAGCTGTGTCTTCATCGGCTATGACGAGAGCAGGCAGTATTACAGCCGGGTCTCGGATCTCCGTGTGAGCGGGACTCCGGTGCGTGGGGCTTTCTCCTCATATACCAGGGAACAGGCCAAGGCGGAGCTTGGCATCGATCCGAAGCTGCCGCTGGTGGTGTCCATGTGGGGATCTCTCGGATCGGGGCATATGAACGAAACCCTCGTCCGCATGCTTCCCCTGATGCGAAACCAGAAAGACTTTTACCTGATCCATGCAACGGGGAGCCACTACCACCAGGAGGTGCTCAAAAAGCTGGAAGCAGTCGGCGTGAAGCCCGGAGAGTGCAACGCCGATGTCCGGGAGTACATTTTCGACTCTGCCCGGGTGCTGGCGGCTGCCGATCTGGTGCTTTGCCGGGCGGGGGCTTCCACCCTGGCCGAACTGAGCAGCATGGGAAAGCCTGCCCTGATCGTCCCGTCGCCCAATGTCACCAACCACCATCAGGAGAAAAACGCCCGTCTGGTGGAGCGCGCCGGCGGGGCGAGGGTCCTTCTGGAGGGCGAATTCGACGAGCACAGCTTCCTGAACGAAATCCGGAGCCTTCTGAGTGATCCGGAAGGCCTGGAGACCATGTCCGACAGAATGCGGGAGCTCTCGGTGCCCGACGCATTGGAGCGGATCGTGGAAGCGGTTCTGGAATACGCACGGAAGTAAATTCACAAAATATCTTCCACTGCAGGGAAAAACATGCTATAATCAACAGACTGTACACAGTACAGTCTGTTTTGATATCATCGAGGAGCAGGGGGCGCCTATGGCATCGAAAAACTGGAAAGAGCGTCTGAATCTGGCTGCGCTTACGGATGAAGCGCAGGAGGAATACCTCAGGGCCAGACGCCGCAGAGGATTCAGCCAGCCGCTCATCTTTGTGGTGGTGGTGGTCGCCTCGATTTTTGTCCTGAGCCTCTTTTTCCGTGTGGAAGACATCCAGGTGGAAGGAAATACCCACTATACGGACGACGAGATCATCCGTGCGATCGACATTGAAGAGGGCGACAACCTCTTCTTCTTTGACCGCTTTGCCACCATCAGCAGAGTTTTCTCCAAGCTCCCCTATATCGAGGAAGTCACACTGAAGCGTGCGCTTCCGAACCGGATTACAATTTCGGTGGAAGAGAGCCGGGCCATGGCCTATCTGATCCTCGGTGATGAGGAATGGACCATGGATCACAACTGCAAGATTCTCGGCAAGGCCGCCGAAGGGGAGACGGCCGAACTGGTTCCCATCGTGAACTTCGATCCCGGAACACTGTTCATCGGGGAACGTCTGACCGCTGCCAATGGCAGCGAAGATCCGGTGGATTACCTGAATGAAATCCTGGTCCAGGTTGAGGGACGTCAACTCGGACCGGAGATCGACCGGATCGACTTTGAAAATCCGAACAGTCCCGAAATCGTCTACAGCGGACGCTTTACCTTTGTTCTCGGAAGATACTCCCAGGTCAGCCAGAAGTTTGCCATGCTCTCCGGAACCCTGCAGACCTTAAAAGAGGGCGACGCGGGAGTGGTGGACCTGTCTGACGGAATCCGTGCCGTCTTCAGCCCGAACTGATCCGGTCTTTCCGGTCCGCGACGAAAGAAAAACCGAATGTTGACGCCCAGCCTCTGCCCTCCGAACACCTTCGGAGGGCTTTTTTTGCAAAAAAAGACACTCAAATTGCAAAAATTACAAAGCGATTACAAAAAAGTTGCCCTAAAATGAAAAAAACTATTGACCTCAGAGGAAAAATGTAATATTATAGGGAGCACAAAGACAAAATGTTACACGCTTATTGCGTTGTCGATTCAGACAGGAGGCACAGGACATGGATTTTAAGGCCGAAGCTGGTCCCGAAAATGTCGTTACGATAAAGGTTATTGGTGTCGGCGGAGCCGGCAATAATGTTGTCAACCGCATGGTGAAAGACGGCACCCAGGGTGTCGAGTTCATTGCGATCAACACCGATAAGCAGGCTCTGGCGATTTCGAATGCGGACCAGAAGATCCAGATCGGTGAAAAAATTACGAAAGGTCAGGGCGCGGGTTCTGATCCTGAGGTCGGCAGAAGGGCCGCCGAAGAGAGCCGCAATGCCATTACCGCTGTGCTGGAAGACACGGACATGGTGTTTATTACCGCCGGCATGGGCGGCGGCACCGGTACGGGTGCTGCACCGACCGTGGCGGATATTGCCAAGGAAGCCGGAATTCTGACCGTCGGTGTCGTGACGAAGCCCTTCAAGTTCGAAGGAAACCGCCGGATGGTACAGGCCAACGCCGGTATCCGGGAGCTCCTCGGAAAGGTTGACTCCCTGCTGATTATCCCGAATGACCGCCTGAAATATGCCACTGACCAGAAGGTCACGCTGGCAAACGCGTTTGAGATTGCGGATGATGTGCTCCGTCAGGCTGTGACGAGCATCTCCGACCTGATTAAGAACACGGGCTTTATCAATCTGGACTTTGCCGATGTCACCTGTATCATGAAGAACGCGGGCTATGCCCACATGGGCGTTGGTCATGCCGCAGGCAAGGGCAAGGCGGAAGAGGCCGCGCGGATTGCGGTTGCGAGCCCCCTGATGGAGACTTCCATCAACGGCGCCCACGGCGTGCTGATCAATATCACCGGTTCCTCGGATATGGGCCTGGAGGATGTGGAAGCGGCGGCAGATCTTGTGCAGGAAGCCGCACATCCCGATGCCAACATCATTTTCGGTGCGAACTTTGACGAGACGATGCAGGATGAAATCCGTGTGACGGTCATCGCCACCGGATTTGAGGAAGGCGCTGCCCAGGCCGCCGCTGCAGAAAAGGCCGCCATGGCGCGCAAGGCTGCTGCGACAGAGGCTCCGGCCCAGGAAACGGCTGCGCCTGCTGCCCCGGCCGCCTCTGCTGCTCCCTCCGTTCCTCCCGTGTTTAAGAAAGCTGCTGCACCCGCGATGGCGCCGGTGGTGCCCAGTGCTGCGCCTGCGGCGGATGCGGACCCGGCCGGATCTGAGGATGAGCCGGCAGAAGATCCGTTTGATAATATCTTCAAGATCTTCAATACGAAGTAAGCGATTCCGGATGCCTCAGATGAGAGGCTGCTGCTTGCAATAGAACAAAAGCTCCTCCCCCTGCGGAGGAGCTTTTGTCTGCAATGCCTCTTCGGGAGAAACCTGATGTGAAAAAACTGATCTATCTGATTAAGCGCGTTATCCACTATTACAATGTCAAACAGATTCCGCTGGCATCCGCCGCGCTGTGTTATTACATGATGATGACGGTCTTTCCGCTGATTATCTGCCTGTATACGCTTCTGGGGCAGAACTATGACCAGGCGCTCCGAATTCTGGAGTTTGCGGAAGACTTTCTGAGTTCGGATACACTGGATACCATCCGGAGTTTCCTGGCCTATGTGGAGGACAATCACAGCCTTGCCATGGCGATTGCGGGGCTCACGGTTATGATCACCTCGGCTTCCGCCGCCGTGCGCAGCATGCTGGTAACCATCGGCCGTATGCAGGGGGGACTGCGCTATACCGGAATTACGGGCTTTGTGTTCAGTGTGCTGTATTCGGTGGTGTTTCTGGCGGCAACATGGTTTGCCATTATCGTCATGTTCAGCAGCCGGAACATTCTGAATCTGATCAGAAGATGGCTGCCGATTGTTGAAGTGGATGTCAACTGGCATGAAGTAAAGTACTGGATGCTTGCCATTATCATGTTCCTGATCCTCTGGGGAATGTATCGCTTTTCCCGGGAGAAAGGGAACCGGTACTTCACCTGGCCGGGGGCGATCTTTGCCACCTTCGGCATTGTCGGCATGAGTCTGATCTTTTCCGGCTTTATTGCGGTGTCGGCCCGTTACTCCCTGGTCTACGGCTCTCTGGCATCCGTGATTCTGCTGATGTACTGGATCTACCTGATCTGCCAGGTCATTTATATCGGGGCGGCGATCAATGTTTCCCTGAGAGACCTCAGGAAGATGAGCGCCCGACAGCGGGAAAGGAAAGAGAATGAGAACTGAAACAAGCATGTGGGTGGCGGACGGCTGGCAGGACTATGAACTGCTGGACTGCTCCCGCGGCGAGAAACTGGAACGCTGGGGGGAGGTCTATCTGGTGCGGCCGGATCCGCAGGCGATCTGGGACACCCCGCGCAGAAACCGTCATTGGCAGACGCGCAACGCCCGCTATATTCGCAGCGAAAGCGGCGGAGGGAGCTGGGAAAAAGGGACGATTCCGGAGTCCTGGGACATGCATTATCGGGAGCTCTGCTTCCGGGTCAAGCCTATGAACTTCAAGCACACCGGCCTTTTCCCTGAGCAGGCGGCCAACTGGGACTGGGCGATGGCAAAGATCCGTGAAGCCAGCCGGCCCGTCCGCGTGCTGAACCTCTTTGCCTATACCGGCGCGGCGACCGTCGCCTGCCTGAAGGCGGGGGCCGAGGTCTGTCATGTGGATGCTGCCAAGGGCATGGTGGCCTGGGCAAAGGAAAACGCGGAGGCGAGCGGCGTCAGCAAGGCGCCGGTGCGCTGGATTGTGGACGACTGCCTGAAGTTCGTCGAGCGGGAGATCCGCCGCGGCAGACATTATGACGCAATCATCATGGATCCGCCCTCTTACGGCCGTGGACCCGGGGGCGAAGTGTGGAAACTGGAGCAGAACCTCTGGCCCTTCGTGTCGGCCTGTGCAGGGGTTCTGTCGGAGAAGCCGCTCTTTGTGCTGATCAATTCCTATACCACCGGGCTTTCCCCTTCGGTGCTGAGCTACGTGACGGAAAGTGTATTCCGACCGCGCTTCGGCGGAGAGGCGGAGGCACGGGAGCTCTGTCTCCCTGTGACGGACAGCGGCCTGTATCTTCCCTGCGGAGCCAGCTGCCGCCACGAGTTCTGAGCCCGCAGGCACGCGGGAGCGGAAAAAGCAATAAAGAAAAAACAGCCGCCCTCTGTGACGATCACAGAGGGCGGTTATTCAGCTGACAGGCTTACTTCCAAAATAATTCTGTACACTTATTCGGAAATGGAAACTGTACTTCGGCGGCAGGAGACAAAGAGCCGGTCCTCGGCTTCTTCTGCGCTAAAGTCGGTAAAGCCATGGGCGGAAAAAAGCGCGGATAACTGTGCCAAACTGTGGGCATATTCGATGTGTTCTTCCCGGCTGCGGCGCCAGAGGCGGCCTTCCCTGGCAAAAATGTCCATCCCGTATACCAGCGCGGCGAGGTCCCGGTCAAAGTCCGCGCGCCACAGACAGAAGACCTCGTCATCCTCGTCGACGAAGGTATCGCCATCCAGGCTTTCGAGATAGTCCGGCGCGCGCAGATCAAAGAGAAACAGCCCGCCCGGACGAATAAAGAAGGGGAGGCGCTGCAGCAAGGCTTCCAGCTGACGGGGGGAGAGATAGTTCATCCCCTCCAGCGAACAGAAGGCTGCATCCACGGTTCCGTAGAGGTCAAGCTCGGCCGCATCCTGCATCAAAAAGAGCGGAGGAACCGGAAGATCGCTGCATTTTTCCCGGGCCTCCATCAGCATCTGCTCCGAAGCATCCACAGAGATGAGCTCATAGCCGCGCCGGGACATCTCAAGACTCATGCTTCCGGTGCCGCAGCAGAGATCCAGCAGCAGATGAAACGGGCCGCCGTCTGCAGCGAAAGCCGCTTCATACCGGTCGGCAAAGGCCCGGTAATCCACATCGGCGGTCAGCCGGTCATAGTATGCGGCAAGTGTTTCGTAACAGCTCATTTTTCCCCGTCTTCAAGCCGTGCGAACACGAGGTCATATCCGCCGGCACCGTATTGCAGGGAACGGTTGACCCGGCTGATGGTGGCGCTGGAGGCACCGGTCTCGGCGAGAATCTCGTTATAGATTTTTCCGTCGTGCAGGGCTCTGGCAACCTGATAACGCTGCTCCATGGCGGACAGTTCACTCATGGTACAGAGGTCCTCAAAAAACTGCAGGCATTCTTCCACCGATCGGAGGGAGAGAATGGCTTCATATAGAGCGGGGTTATGCTCACGCTTGGTCCTTGTGTTCATAGTAACCTCCGGACATCTACGCGTTAACGAAGTACTCTGTACGGGGGATGGGCAATACCGTTAAACGCAGTGTTTTATTCATTCTACTTCATTTCACTAAAAAAGTAAAGTTATGAATTCGCCGGTTTCCGCCGAAGATCGTCGCTTTCCCCGGTACGGCCGAATACCGGATTCCGATCCCGCTGATCTTGTTGACAGGCCGAGGGCAATATGATAAGATGCCCTTTACGAATTCAGACGAAACTGGAGACAAGAAAGAATATGAGCGTTCTTTTTGAGCCGGAGCGGAGGATCTTCACGCTCCTCACCGATCATTCTGCCTATCAGATGCAGATCGGCCCGGAGGGCTATCTGCTCCACACCTATTACGGTCGCGCCTGCGCGGAAGACTTCCGCTATCTCCACCTGGAGCGGGACTGCGGTTTCTCACCGAACCCCTATGCGCTTTCTGCTTCGAGAGGCTTTTCGCTGGATACGATGCCGCAGGAGTACAGCGGATCCAACGGCGCCGATTTCCGTCTGCCCTGCATCCTTTCGGACAATGACGACGGTGTCCTGGGTGTGGATCTGCGCTATGTGCGTCACGAAATCCGCGAGGGAGCATATACGCTGGAAGGCCTTCCGACGGCTTTTGCCGGTGCCGGCGAAGAGGCCGAAACGCTCTCCATTGTTCTGGCGGACGCCGCAACGGGGCTGGAAACAGAGCTGAAGTACGGGGTGTTTCCGCACCGGGATGTGATCACCCGGGCGGTCCGGATCCGAAACGGCGGGGAAAAGACCGTTCGGCTCGGGAAAGCTGCCTCAGCCTGCCTGGATCTGCCCTTCGGCACCTGGGACAGCATCGATTTTCACGGGCGGCACGCCATGGAGCGGCAGCCGAAACGAAATCCCGTTTCCGACGGGATTCGCACGATCTCATCGGAGCGAGGATATTCCGGGCATCAGCACAATCCCTTTGTCATTCTCTGTGAGCGTGAAGCCAATGAGGATCACGGCGAGTGCTACGGCCTGATGCTTTGTTACTCCGGCAGCCACCAGACCGAGCTGGAGCTGGACCAAACGGGAGCGCTTCGTATTGTCTCCGGCATCGGCGAGCGCTTTTTCCGCTGGACCCTGGAGCCGGGCGCAAGCTTCGACACGCCGCAGCTGCTCCTCAGCTTTTCGGCGGACGGCATCGGCGAGCTATCCCGCCGTTTCCATCGCTTCATTCGCCGGAACCTCTGCCGCAGTCTCTGGACCGATAAAAAGCGGCCTGTCCTGCTCAACAGCTGGGAAGCGGCCTATCTGAATTTTGATGAAGCGCTGCTGCTGCGCCTGGCGAAGGATGCGAGAAACCTCGGTGTGGAGCTGCTGGTCCTGGACGACGGTTGGTTCGGTGACCGGGATGAAGACAACCGCGCTTTGGGCGACTGGACACCGAACCGCCGCAAACTCCCGGACGGCCTCGGCGGCCTCATCCGGAAGGTCAAAGCCGAAGATCTGAAGTTCGGCCTCTGGATCGAGCCGGAGATGGTGAGCGAGAACTCGGACCTCTTCCGTGCCCATCCGGACTGGGCTCTGCGCGTACCGGGAAGGCAGCCGGCCATCGGTCGGAACCAGATGGTGCTTGACCTGTCCAGGCCGGAAATCGCGGACTGGCTCTATGAGACCGTTGCGGGGCTTCTGCGGGAAAATCCCATCGACTATATCAAGTGGGATATGAACCGGGCCATGACCGATCTTTTCAGCGCCCGACTTCCGGCGGAGCGTCAGGGAGAGCTGGCCCATCGGTATATTCTGGGGCTCTACTCGGTGCTTGGGCGTCTGACGGAGGAGTTTCCGGAAGTGCTGTTCGAGGGATGCGCCGGCGGCGGCGGTCGCTTTGACGCCGGGATGCTGGCATTTCACCCGCAGATCTGGTGCAGCGACAATACCGATCCCATTGCCCGGCTTTGTATCCAGGAGGGAAGCTCCTACGGCTATCCCGCTTCGGCGGTGGGCGCACATGTGTCTGCCAGCCCCAACCACCAGACGGGCCGCTCCACGCCCTTCGGGACCAGAGCCGCCGTCGCCATGGCCGGAACCTTCGGCTATGAGCTGGACCCGGCAAAGCTCTCCGAGGAAGAACGGAAGGAAGTCAGAAGGCAGATCGCCTTCTTCCACCGGATTGAAGACCTGGTGCGCGAAGGGGACTATTATCGCCTGACCGCCATGGAGAAGGAACGCTTCACTGCTTGGCAGTTTGTCTCTGAAGACAAAGAGAAAAGCCTTTTCACACTGGTGCTGACCGAACCGGAAGGAAACCCCCATCCGGTCCATGTGCGCATGAAGGGACTGGAGCCCGAAAAGAGGTATCGTCTTGCGGCGACAGAGTATGCAGGCTGCCTTTACCGTGGAGATGAGAAGCTTCCGGAAGTGCTTTCCGGTGCGGCGCTGATGTATGGCGGCCTGACGCTGCCGAGACTTTACGGAGACTATCCTTCGGTACAGATCCTGCTGGAAGCCGAATAAAGAACCACCCCGCTCAAAGCGGGGTGGTTTTCATAAGAAGCCTTATGACGTGTATTCTTTCCGCCGGCGGCGGGGAACATCGAAAGCTTCGGCTTTATTCGTTCGTATAGTTGTCGAAATAGCCCTGGATATAGACGATGGGGGTGCCCTTGTCGCCGGAGCCGGAAGTCAGGTCACAGAGTGAGCCGATCAGGTCGGTCAGGCGGCGCGGTGTGGTCCCCTCGGAGACCATGTGCCCGACAAGGCTGTCGCCGGTTTTGGCACGGATCTTGGCCTTGATGGCACTGCGCAGTTCCTCTCCGGAGAGTTCGCCGAATTCATTGTCGGCGAGATACTTGAGCTTCAGCTCGTTGGGGGTGCCGACCAGGCCCTTGGTGTATCCGGGGGAGACCACCGGATCCGCCAGCTCCCAGATCTTTCCGACGGGGTCCTTGAAGGCGCCGTCGCCGTAGACCATGGCTTCGATCTGCTTGCCGGAGGCCTCGGAAAGGTAGCGGCTGATGGCTTCGGCTACATCGGTGCAGTCGCGCGGGAAGAGCTTTACGGTGTCTTCCGTGGCTTTGTTGGAGCCCAGCAGACCGTATTCCGCGTTAAAGCTGCTGCCGGCCACCGGCGCGGTCAAAATATCATCCAGACCGAGCACGGTTTTGGCTCCGGCATCCCGGAGCAGGCGCTTGGAGCGGGCGCGGGTATGAATGTCACAGGTGACGACGGTGTCGGTATGCTCAAGCAGAGTCGTGACTTTGTTGCCGAAGAGCACTTCCACCTCACAGTCTTCGCCTTGAATCAGATCGGAGTAGAAGTCGATATAGTCCACACCGGTGAAGGGATGGACGATATGACCGAAGTATTCACGGAACTGCGCCAAGGTCAGCACGTCGGTATAAGGATTGACACCCGCCTTGTCCAGCAGGTCCCAGTCCACAAGGTGGTTCCCAACTTCGTCGGAGGGATAGGAGAGGAGCAGCACGATTTTCCTGCAGCCGGCGGCCATGCCGCGCAGCAGCAGAGAGAAGCGGTTGCGGCTCAGAATCGGGAAAGCGACGCCGACTGTGCCGCCGCCGGTCTTGCGGCGGAAATCCTCCGCAATCTGTTCGACGGATGCATAGTTGCCCTGGGCACGCGCCACGACAGACTCCGTGACCGCCACAATGTCACGGTCACAGGGGACGATGCCGGCCTCCTGCCAGGCTGCCTGAACAGAATCCGAAACGACCTTCGCGATGTCATCGCCCTGACGGATGATGGGTGCGCGGACACCGCGCACAACAGTGCCGATGGTTCTCATGATGATGAAAGACTCCTTTTCCATGTGGCTTGAATTTTTACTATGGTATTATACAGGCTGCCCGCAGAGAAGTAAAGGTTTTTTTCGTAAGAACAGGGGAAAAGCCGTTCCCGGATTGTTGTTGTAAATCGGACGGACCTGACGTATACTGAGAGCATGGAAATTACCGGGAGGCTATGAACGATGGATTACAAAGCGGAATATGAAAGATGGCTTACACACACCGGGGGAGACGTGCTGGAAGAACTGCGGCGAATGGATGAGGCGCAGATCGAAGACGCGTTCTATCGCAATCTGGCCTTTGGCACGGGCGGCCTGCGCGGCGTGATCGGCGCGGGGACCAATCGGATGAATGTCTATGTCGTTGCCAAGGCGAGCCAGGGACTGGCCAATACCCTGGGCGAGGGAGCAAGCGTTGTGATCGGCTACGACAGTCGGATCAAAAGCGACGTTTTTGCCAGAACGGCGGCAGCTGTGTTTGCCGCCAACGGCATCACGGTCCACTTCTGGCCGGAGCTTCTGCCGGTACCTACTGTCAGCTTTGCCGTGCGCAGGCTCGGGGCTTCTGCCGGCGTGATGGTCACGGCATCACACAATCCGTCCAAATACAACGGCTACAAGGTGTACGGACCGGATGGCTGTCAGATCACGACGGAAGCCGCGGCACGCGTCCTTGCGGAAATCAACAGCCTGGACATTTTCCGGGATGTGAAGCGCGTTGCTTTTGAAGACGCTCTGGAGGCCGGACGCATCCGGTATATCGGAGAGGAAGTACTGACGGCATTTATCGAAGAAGTGAAGGCCCAGTCGGTCCTCTACGGAGACAGAATTGACCGTGATGTTGCCATAGTCTACAGCCCGCTGAACGGAACGGGATTGAAGCCGGTTACCCGCGCGCTGAAGGAAAGCGGATTCACCAACATTACCGTGGTGGAAGAGCAGCGAGAGCCCGACGGGCACTTCCCAACCTGCCCTTATCCGAACCCGGAGATCCGGGAGGCGATGGAGCTGGGCCTGCGGTACGCCGCACGGCAGAACGCAGACCTGCTGCTGGCAACCGATCCGGACTGCGACCGCTGCGGAATCGCGGTGCGGACCGCCGACGGGGATTATCGGCTGCTTTCCGGAAACGAGGTCGGCCTGCTGCTGCTGGACTATATCTGCGCGCAGCGGGCGCGGCACGGTGAAATGCCGGCACATCCGGTTTTTGTCAAGACGATTGTGACGATGGACCTGGCGGAAAAGATTGCGGCGCACTATGACGTTGAAACGGTCAATGTTCTCACCGGCTTCAAGTTCATCGGCGAGGTGATCGGCAGACTGGAACAGGGCGGGAGAACGGACGACTATATCTGCGGGTTTGAAGAGTCCTACGGATATCTCACGGGAACTTATGTCCGGGACAAGGACGGGGTGGATGCCGCCTTCATGATCTGCGAAATGTTCGCCTTCTACAGATCCCGGGGTATCTCCCTGCTGGAGAAGCTGAACGAACTCTATGCGACCTATGGCTACTGCCTGAACACGCTGCACTCCTACGAATTCGACGGCAGCGCCGGTATGCAGAAAATGCAGAAAATCATGGAAGACTTCCGCCGCGGGCTGGAGCAGATCGGCGGAAACAGGGTTCTGCGTCTGGAGGATTACAGCAAAGGACTCAATGGCCTGCCGGCGTCGGATGTGCTGAAATTCTTCTCCGAGAAGGGAAGTGTGGTAATCCGGCCCAGCGGGACGGAACCGAAGATCAAAATGTACATCAGCGTTACGGCTCCGAACAGAGAGGCGGCGGAAAAAGTCGAAGCGGAGATCGTGAAGGAGCTGGAACAGAAGCTTTAATCACAGAAAGACAGCGGGACCGCCTTTTTCAGGCGGTCCCGCTGTGCATCAAAGAAAAGGGATTCGCTCTCGCGGCCGGAATGCCGGCGCCGAAAAAACTCAGCAGGCCTCAATCTCTTTGATGTTGTATTCGTTTCCGGTGACAAGGAAGGTGTTGCCGCTGCCGCAGTGCGGACAGATCTTGCCCTGGGGGATGGTGGGATAGGTTTTCCCGCAGGCCTGACAGTAGGTGACGGCGTGAATGGGTTCAATCTTCAGCTCTGTCTGCTGAAACAGTTCGGTTTTCTTGCGGGCGTAAAGCCAGAAATCAGAGAGATATTCAGGAATAATTCCGCTGACCTCGCCGACCTCAAGCGTGATGGAAGCGACTTCCTTCAGATCGTTTTCGGCGGCCAGTTTTTCCACCGTGTCGATGACATAATAAATCGTCCCTAATTCATGCATGGATACAGAGACCCTTTCAGAGTATTTGATCAGAACAAGTTTTGTCCTGTAGGCCACATCATAGCATAAAGAACCCGATTTGTCACGCTTGGGTCAACTATTTCAGGCAAATCCGATAAAAGTACAATGGAATAACGACATTTATATAAAATTGTAAAAATCTTTTGCGAAATACAGGAAAGTGTGTTATGCTATACAGCAAAGAAGCAGGAAAACAGATGAGCAAAGGAGGGATTGGCTTGGCGACAGGGACAAAAGAAGCTTTGGCATCGGCACTTCGCCAGATGATGACCGTGAAACCCATTGATAAGGTTACGGTCAAGGATATTGTGGAAATCTGCGGGGTGAACCGGCAGACCTTCTATTATCACTTTGATGATGTAGACGATCTGCTGGAATGGGTATTTGAACAGGATTCGGATCGGGTGTTCCCGCGGGAGGTTGTCTATAACCACTGGATGGAAGACATGATGGGATACTTTGATTATCTGGTCTCCAACAGCGCGTTTACCCTGAATGTGTACAACTCCAACAGCAGGCTTTATATGCTGCGCTATCTGAAGGCGAGGATGGCGGCATGCATCCGGAGTTTCGCGGAAATCGCCTCGGAAGGGAAAAACATCGACCGGCAGGACTTTGAGTTCGTGGTGGAGTTCTATGCCAACTGCGCCATCGGCTTCATCTCACAGTGGATGGATATGGGGATGCAGTTCCCGAAGGAGATCACGAGAGAGAGAATCCTCCGGGTGATGGACCAGAGTGTGGAGAACATTCTCGCACGCTTTACCAGCCCGAAATACAGACCCGCGTATTGAGATACGGCTTCATATCGAACGTAAAGGGAATCCCCCGCTCCGGCGGGGGATTCCCTTTACGCGATGCTGATCCGGCGCTTTGCTTCGGACAGCATCAGCTTGATTCGGTTGAGCTGGTTCACTTCGCTGGCGCCGGGGTCGTAGTCCACCGCAGCGATATTCGCAAAGGGGTAGGTCCGGCGCAGGGCTTTGATGACGCCTTTGCCGACAACATGATTGGGCAGGCAGGCAAAGGGCTGGATACAGACGATGTTTTCGACACCTTCTGTGAGGAGTTCCGCCATCTCGCCGGTAAGGAACCAGCCTTCTCCATACTGGTTCCCGAGGGAGAGGAAGGGCTTGGCCAGTTCGGCAATTCTCTCGATGGGCATGGGAGGACGGAAACGCCGGCTTTCCTCCAGCGCCTTCAGCGCCGGAGCGCGCAGAGCGCGAATGGCCCGGACACCGAACCAGGCGGTGGCGGAAGCGGTCCAGGGCTTCCCGAGAAACTTGTGCTTGTAGTCGTTGTTGTAGATGCAGTAGTTGAGAAAGTCCATGAGATCCGGAACGACGGCCTCGGCGCCTTCCTGCTCCAGAAGATCGACCAGATGGTTGTTCGCCAGGGGCATGTATTTTACGAGAATCTCGCCCACGACCCCGACCCGGGGTCTGCGAACCGTTTCGTCGATGGCGAGGTGGTCAAAACGCTGGACAATCTCACGGCAGAGCGCGGCGTAGGTTTCGCGGCTTTTTCCGGTGAGCGACGCGATGCAGCGTTCCCGGAGCGCGGCATGCAGGGCGTTTGCTGAGCCGGGGATACGCTCATAGGGACGGACCCGGTACAGACAGCGCAGGAAGAGGTCGCCGAAGACGATGGCTCTGCCGGCGGAAAGAATCAGGGGAGCGGAAAGCCGGAAGCCTTCGTTCTTTTCCATGCCGTTGGCGTTCAGGGAGATGACAGGGATGTGCGAGAGTCCGGCCTTGTCGAGGGCACGGCGGATAAAGCTTACATAGTTGCTTGCCCTGCAGCAGCCGCCGGTCTGTGACATAATGATGGCGAGGCGGTCGGTGTCATACTGACCAGAGAGCACGGCCTGCATGATCTGGCCCACCACCGTCATGGCAGGAAAGCAGGCATCATTGTTCACATACCGAAGGCCGGTGTCAATGGCGCTGCGATTGTCGTTGGAGAGGACCACCATATTGTATCCGTGACTGCGGAAAACCGGCTCCAGAAGGTCAAAGTGAATGGGACTCATCTGCGGAGCGAGAATGGTGTAGCCTTCGCGCCGCATCCCCTCGGTAAACTCCGCCCGATGATAGGCAACCTTCTGCGGATGGGAGACAATGTGGCGGACCTTCCGCATGTTCATCGCGGCGATCAGGCTGCGGATCCGGATGCGGGCCGCGCCAAGGTTGTTGACCTCGTCGATTTTCAGAACGGTGTAGAGCTTGCCGCTGTTTTCAAGGATCTCGCTGACCTGGTCGGTGGTGACGGCGTCCAGTCCGCAGCCAAAGGAGTTGAGCTGGATCAGCTCAAGATCCTCGTGACGCGCGACAAATTCGGCGGCGGTGTAGAGGCGTGAGTGATACACCCACTGATCTGTGACACGGATGGGGCGTTCGGGGTCAAAGTCGATGGGGAGGCTGTCCTCGGTGAGCACGGTGAGTCCGAAGCCCGCGATCATTTCGGGAATGCCGTGGTTGATTTCCGGGTCGATGTGATAGGGGCGGCCGGCGAGGACAATCCCGCGGCCGTGGGCGGCTTCCATTTCCCTCAGCACACGGGCGCCTTCCTGGCGAATGTCGTCCTTGGCACGAAGCTGTTCAGCCCAGGCGCGGTGGACCGCTTCCCGGACATCGGGTTCCGGAATCTGCCAATGTTCGGCGAAGAACGGAACGAGACGGTCGGCGGCGGTCTTTTCGTCGGTCATGGCGATGAAAGGCCGGAGATAGAGGATCTCCTTGTCCGCCACATCCTCCACGTTGTTTTTAAGATTCTCCGCGTAGGAGACGACGATGGGGCAGTTGAAGTGGTTCTGGGCGGCGCGGGTTTCCTGGTGTTCATAGAATACACAGGGATGGAAGATGGTGCGGATCCCGCGGTCGATCAGCCACTGAATATGCCCGTGAGAGAGCTTGGCGGGATAGCACTCGGATTCCGAGGGAATGGAGTCCATACCGCGTTCATAGAGTTTCCGGGATGAGAAAGGGGAGAGCTCCAGACGGAAGCCCAGTTCCCGGAACAGAACGGCCCAGAAGGGATAATCCTCATAGATGCCAAGCACACGGGGAATGCCGACGGTGCCGCGCGGTGCCTCGTCCGGCTTCAGAGGGGCATAGGCAAAGAGCCGCTTGCGCTTGAAATCCACCAGGTTAGGGGCCTTTTTGCCGGCGGCTTCATCGCCGAGGCCGCGTTCACAGCGGTTTCCGGTGATGTGTTTCCTGCCGCCGGGGAAGGTGTTGACGGTAAGAAGGCAGTTGTTCTGGCACCGTCCGCAGTGGCGCGTCTCGGTGGTGTACTGAAGATTCAGCAGCTCCTCCCGGGAGAGGAGACTGCCGGCCTCGCCGGTGTAATGGGCCCGGGCGATCAGTGCGGCGCCGAAGGCCCCCATGATTCCGGCTATATCGGGACAGATGACCCGGACCCCGGCGATCTCTTCAAAAGCGCGGAGCACGGCCTTGTTATAGAAGGTGCCGCCCTGAACGACGATGTGAGAGCCGAGCTCCGATGGATCGGTGAGCTTGATCACCTTGTACAGGGCGTTCTTGATGACCGAATACGCCAGCCCCGCCGAGATGTCCCGGACGGAGGCGCCTTCCTTCTGCGCCTGCTTCACGTTGGAGTTCATGAAGACGGTGCAGCGGGTGCCGAGGTCCACGGGGTTTTCGGCAAAGAGGGCTTCCTGTGCGAAGCCTTCCGCCGTATAGCCGAGGGAATTGGCAAAGTTTTCCAGAAAGGATCCGCAGCCGGAACTGCAGGCCTCGTTGAGCAGTACGTTGTCGACGGAACCATGGCGGAGCCGGATGCACTTCATATCCTGGCCGCCGATGTCCAGCACACAGTCCACCTTCGGGTCGAAGAATGCGGCGGCGGTGCAGTGTGCGATGGTCTCGACCTCGCCTTCATCAAGGTTAAAGGCGGTTTTGAGAAGCTGCTCCCCGTAACCGGTGGAGCAGGAGCGCACGATATGCGCGTCCTCCGGAAGCTCTGAAAAGAGTTCGCTCATGGCGCGCACGGCTGTGCGCACAGGGTCACCCCGGTTGTTCGAGTAGAAGGAGAAGAGCAGTTCGCCGTCCTTGCCGATGAGGGCGAGCTTTGTGGTGGTGGAACCGGCGTCGATTCCGAGGAAACAGTCCCCGTGAGCCTTTCGGAGATCTCCCTTCGGTACGACGGCCTGCGCATGCCGTGCGCAGAATTCGTCGTAGCCGGCAGGGGAGGAAAAGAGCGGCGGAAGCCGCTTGAGCTCGAAAGCGGTCTGAACTCCGCTGCGCAGGCGGTCGATCAGAATGCCGATCTCCACCGGTTCAAGATCCTCCGCTCCGGGGACCGTCCCGGCACGGAGTTCCAGAGCGGCACCCTGTGCGGCAAAGAGGTGAGAATCCGGCGGATCAATCACCTGCTCCGGTGTCAGACGCAGAGTGCGAATGAAGGCTTTCCTGAGTTCCGGAAGAAAGTGCAGCGGACCGCCTAGGAATGCGACATTGCCGCGGATCGGCCGGCCGCAGGCGAGACCGGAGATGGTCTGGTTGACCACCGCCTGGAAAATAGAGGCGGCGAGATCGGCGGTCGCGGCGCCTTCGTTGATCAGCGGCTGGATGTCGGTTTTGGCAAAGACGCCGCAACGCGCGGCAATGGGATAAATCTGGGACGCCTGTTCGGCGGCACGGTTGAGCCCCTCGGCATCGGTCTGGAGCAGCGAAGCCATCTGGTCAATGAAAGAACCAGTGCCCCCGGCGCAGACACCGTTCATGCGCTCTTCCGGTGAACCGGAAAAATAGATGATCTTGGCATCCTCGCCCCCGAGTTCAATGGCGACATCCGTCGCCGGGAAGCGAGTGCGCAGCGCCGTGGCCACCGCGACAACCTCCTGCACAAACGGAATTGTGAGTGCACGGGAAAGACCCAGGGCACCGGAACCGGTGATCCCGGCAAGGAGCATGCAACTACCGACCCGCTCCCGGGCCTCCGTGAGCAGGTCGGCGAGGGTCTCACGGGGATGAGCGCAATGGCGCCTGTATTCTTCAAACACGCGCTCTCCGGCTTCATTCAGGAGCACGAGCTTGACAGTGGTGGAGCCGATGTCAATACCGGCATGACAAAGCTGCATAAGCAATCACCTGCGGAATATAGTCTTGCAAGAGGAAAGAGCATAAAGAAAAAGCTGAGCATATCCGAATATACCCAGCTTTTGTATCATGACTGTGAAAAATCGTTTTGCTGCTCAAGGAAGTATTATAGTTATTTCCATCAAAATAATGTGAAATTAATATGAACTTCAAGAATTTTAACAATTCCTTTGCACACGGGGCCGATATCCGGCCGGAAGGCCTCAGCGCCCGACAATGAGCAGCTCCGTCTTCGGCGCGCGAGTAATGACCTCGCTGCCCTCGGCGCGAAGGATCATGACGTCCTCAATCCGGACGCCGAAGCGGCCGGGAATGTAGATGCCCGGCTCCGCACTGCATACACTGTTCTCGGGCATAACGGCCTGACCGCGCGGATTGGCAAAGGGGGACTCATGGATATCCAGACCGAGGCAGTGGCCGAAACCGTGACCGAAGTACTCCCCGTATCCGGCTTCCGTGATGACCGTTCTGGCCGCACGGTCAATTTCACAGCCGGGGATTCCGGCTTTGCCGGCGGCGATGCCCGCCAGCTGCGCCTTCAGGACAAGGTCGTAAACCTGTTTCATCTCATCCGAAGCTTCGCAGAGCGCGACGGTGCGGGTCATGTCGCTGCAGTACCCGTCCCGCAGACTGCCGAAGTCCATGGTGATGAAGTCGCCCGGCTGAAGAACGGTGTCCCCGGGCACGCCGTGGGGCTTGCTGGTGTTCCGGCCGGTAACGACGATGGGGTCGAAGGAATTGCCCTCACTGCCGTATCGGAGCATCCGATAGACCAGTTCGGCGGCGACTTCCTTCTCGGTCATGCCGGGACGGATGACCTGCAGCGTGTCTTCCAGGGCTTTTTCGCTGATCCGCTGCGCGGCGATCATGCTGCGCAGCTCCTCCTCGTCCTTGGAGGCCCGCAGCTCTTCCATCAGTGCGCCGGCCGGCTGCAGATTCATTCCGAGCAGACGCTCAAGATTCATATACTCGGCATGGCTGAGTTCCCGGTCTTCTGCCGCGAGGGAGGAAAGTTCCTCGCGGTCGAGAATCTGGCGGAGCAGGCGCATCTTGGGATGCGCGTTGTCATAAAGCAGCACCTCGGCACATCCGCCTGCCATCGCTTGGGCCGCCTCAATATAGCGCGAATCGGTAATCAGCCAGGCTTTTTCCCGGGAGACCAGGACAAAGCCGTCCGTAAAAGGAAAACCCGCGGCATAGCGCTGGTTCTTTTCGTCGGTCAGCAAAATGGCGCCGAGACCGTTCGAGATCAGTTTGTTTTGGATTTGCACAATGTGGTTCATATACCAGTTTCCTCCGATGTGGGCCGAGGAAAGCTCACGATAAAAACGGAGCCCTGCGGCCTGTTATTTCCAACACGGATGCTGCCGCCGCAGGCGGCCACCGCGTCGTGTACGATGCTGAGACCCAGGCCGCTTCCGCCGCTTTGGCGGGATCTGGCCTTATCCACCCGATAGAAGCGCGTGAAGATGTTGAGACGGTCCTCTTCCTGAATACCGATACCGGTGTCCTCAACACTCAGATGGACAGCGCTCTCGTCCTGAGACAGACGGACCGTGACGCTTCCGTTCGGAACGTTATATTTGATGGCGTTTTCGACAAGGTTGAAGATGATGCGCTCCATGTCCTCAATGCTTGCCATCACGACACAGCCGTCGTCCAGCTGAGACCCAAGACTGACCCGGCGATCACGGGCAAGCGGCGCAAGAGCGGACAGCGTGTCCAGGCTTACCTGTTTCAGGTCAACCGGTTCCGGAACCGACTGAATATCGTCGTCCATACGCGAGAGTACCAGGAGCTTTTCCGTTGTGCGCTGCAGGCGGTCGCTTTCGGTGCGGATGTCCGCGACAAACTCCCGGACCGTCTCAGGATCCATATTCTCTGTCTGCAGAATGCTGTCGGAGAGCAGACGGATGGAAGCGAGCGGCGTCTTGAGCTCATGGGAAGCGTCGGAGACAAAGCGCCGACGCTGAGCCTCGTTGGTCTCCAGCTGTTCGGTCAGGGTGTTGAACTCCCGTCCGAGTTCGCTGATCTCATCGTTGCCGGTGATGGCATGCCGATAGCTGTAGTTGCCGGCGGCGACGATGTTCATGCTGTTGGAGAGCGCGTTCAGGCGGCGCAGAACCACCCAGGAAAACGTCAGCGCCAGCAAAAGAACCAGAGCGCCGATGATCAGAGAGAGTACGGCGATGCGCTCCCGTACGGCGAGAAGCAGACGCGCCAGATCCCGGTCGTTCTCATACAGAGCAACCGCGCCGCGAACCCCTTCCGGAGAAAGGATGGGGACGGCAATGCTGCTGATAAAGTTCGTTCGCGTCAGAGCGGTTTGAAACGCGGTTTTGCCCCGAAGCGCGGTCTGGAGATCCTCCGGATCGAAATCTCCTTTGCCGCTGTCATAGATCGTGCGGCTGTCAGGACCGATTACGGCCGTCCGGTCAAAATTATCCAGATCCATAGCGCCGATTACCCTTGCAACCTCATCAGGTGACAGGGAATCGAGTCTGGCCAGCGCCGAGGAAACGGCGGAAGCCTGGCTGGTAAGAGAACTGCGCTTTTCCTGGAACATCGTTTCGCGGGAAGAGGTGAGGGGATAGATGTTCATCATCAGGATCAGTACCAGCAGGATCGCCAGGATAAACAGGATGAATTTGAAACGAATGGAATGTGTCATAACATCAGGCGGAAGGGGGGACCGGGCTCAGATAATAGCCGATGCCCCATTTGGTCAGGAGCAGCTTCGGCTGGGCCGGGTGGCGCTCCAGCTTTTCGCGGAGACGGCGGATATGAACATCCACGGTGCGGGAATCCCCAAGATAGTCATAGCCCCAGACGAGATCCAGAAGCTTTTCCCGGCTGTAGACTTTCCCGGGATTCTGCATCAGGAAGAGCATCAGATCGAACTCCTTCATGGTCAGCACAATTTCGACGCCGTCTTTGTATGCGGCCCGGCGGGAGACCGAGAGGGTGACATGCCCGCAGCGGAGCAGGTCCGTTTCGTCCTCGGAGACTGCCGCGGCGTTCAGGCTGGAGCGCCGCAGCAGCGCACGGACCCGGGCCTTCAGCTCGAGAATATCGAAAGGCTTGGTAATATAATCATCCGCACCGGATTCAAAGCCGAGAAGAAGGTCACTGCGCTCACTGCGCGCAGTGAGCATGATGACGGGGACGGAAGAAAAGCCGCGGATTTCCTGACAGGCCTGAAGACCGTCCTTCTCCGGCATCATGAGATCGAGAATAATGAGCCCGTAGGCATTGGTCCGGGCCAGCTCCACGGCGGTGGCCCCGTCGTAGCAGCAGTCGACTTCATAGCCCTCATTCTCAAGATTGAACTTCATGCCCTTGACCAGAGGGCGCTCGTCGTCAACCACCAGAATCTTCATCTGTGTGCTCCCCTCCCACATAGACATACTCCCGGAGTCCGGCAAGTGTCTTTTCACCGATGCCGGGAACCTTCTGCAGTTCTTCGACCGAACGGAAAAACCCGTGTTCCTCCCGCCATGAAACGATGGCCGCGCTCAGCGCCGGACCGATTCCGGGAAGCTCCTGCAGGCGCGCTTCGTCCGCCAGATTCAGGTCGACACGCTGATCCTCGGCGACGGTACGGTGAACCGGATGCACGGTAACACCCGGCGGCGCAAAAAAGAGCGTCTGAAGAAACAGAAAGAGGATAAAAACTGCCGACGCCAGCAGCGCCAGGAACAGAGCGGTTCGTTTTTTCATGGGCAGCGTCTCCAAAAAACCATTGCAATTCCCACGGCTAAACTTTATAATATAAACTTGATACTGCTTTCCGATCGGATGCCTGCGCCGGGGAAAACAGCCGGGTACACGGATTCGGTACGCGGGACAAAACGCGGGACCGTGCGGCCTCAGATCTGCGTCACTCTGCTGATATCATACCACATTCTTGGAACAAACGGGAGTACAAAATGAAAAAATTCAAGCTTCTGCCCATGATCCTGCTTCTCAGCCTTGCGCTGTCGGTTTTCGCGCCCTGTGCCTGGGCGACGCAGGCGCCTGCACTGAACGGCAAGAACATCGTTCTGGTGGATCTCAATACCGGCAGAGTGATCTATTCCAAAGATCAGGACAGCGTTGTGACACCGGCGAGTCTGACAAAAATCATTACGGTCCTGCTGGCGGTGGAGTCGGTGGAGCGTGGAGAACACAGCCTCGACGAGATCGTCACGGCGGGGGAGGACTGCCGTGCGGGATTGGATGAGGAGAGCAGCAGTGCCGAGATTGTCCCGGGAGAGCAGATGACCTTCCGTGACCTGCTTTACTGCTCCATGATCCAGTCCGCCAGTGACGCCTGCAACGTGCTGGCATCGCTGATCGGCGGAAGCATCGACAACTTCGTTGCGATGATGAATGACCGGGTCAAGGAGATCGGCTGCGAGGTGACGCACTTTGACGATCCGAACGGCCTTTCCAACAACAACCAGACCACGGCATACGAGATGGCGCTCATCACCCAGGAAGCCATCAAGCACGACTACTTTCTGGTGGTGTGCAACATCGCCGATGTCAACATTCCGGCGACCAATGTCCATGCCGAGCGTGAGTATCACAACTCCAACGCCCTGATCAGCAGCCAGTCGGTATACGGCGGCAACCGCTACCTTTACACCGGGGCGGCCGGCGTGAAGACGGGCTATACCCGGGCGGCCGGATACTGCCTGATCTCCACGGCGGAGCGCGAAGGGCTGCATTTCCTTGCGGTTGTGATGGGCTGCGACGGATGGCTGAATGCGCACATTGAGGACTATCTGAACTTTGAAGACACGATCAAGCTCTATGACTGGGGCTTTACCGACTTCTCCTACCGCAACGTGGTCGACACGCAGGAGGCGGTCTACGAGCTGGATGTACAGCTGGCACAGGATCACGCCAAGGCGGTTCTCTATCCCCAGCAGCGCCTGAGACTGCTGCTGCCGCGGGATACGTCGGACGACGACATCAGCCTTGACTTCAATATTTTCCGCAATGACCTGGTTGCCCCGGTGAAAGCCGGCGAGATCCTCGGCGAGGCCGTGGTAAGCGTCAACGGGGAAATCTATGGAACCGTGAACCTCATAACCCGTGAAGAAGTGGACCTGGCCCGCTCCGAATACATGAAGCGGCAGCTGAAGGACTTCTTCTCCAACAGCTGGGTCATCGGCGTCACCATGGTGCTGCTGACGATCGCGGCCCTTTATGTGGCGCTGCAGATCCGTTACCGAAAGGCGAGAGAGAAGTACATGGAAGAGCGGCGCCAGGCCGAAATCCGCCGCAGAAAACGCCAGAAAGAATATGAAGAAAAGCGACGCTCCGGCTGGGAACTGTAGAGCCTTGACAGGAGTGATATGATAATTAGTCAGAAAAGAGATGCTCCTCTCGGAGCGTCCAAGTTAATGGAGGCAAGAACAGAATGACAACAATCGACATTTTTTCCGGATTTCTTGGTGCCGGAAAAACCACACTGATTCGCAAACTGATTCAGGAAGCATACAAGGGCGAAAAACTTGTCCTGATCGAGAATGAATTCGGCGACATCGCCATCGACGGCGGATTCCTGCAGGATGCGGGGATCGAGATCACGGAGATGAACTCCGGCTGCATCTGCTGCACGCTGGTCGGGGACTTCACCAAGGCGCTGAAGAAGGTTATCTCGGACTATGCCCCGGACCGCATCCTGATTGAGCCCTCCGGCGTGGGGAAGCTCTCGGATGTTGCGGCGGCAGTGGAACGCGTCGAGGATGCGAAGATCGGCTCGAAGGTTACGGTTGTGGATGCCGGCAAGGCAAAAATGTATGCGCGCAACTTCGGTGAGTTCTTCAATGACCAGGTGGCCAGCGCCGACCTCATCGTCATGAGCAGAACCGACACCGCAGGCGAGAAGAAGATCCTTGAGGCGACAGAGCTTCTCAAGGGCATGAACGCGGAGGCGGGCCTGATCACGACCCCCTGGGCGGAGCTGGACGGTGCACAGATTCTCGCGGCAATGCAGGAGAACGGACTGCGGGCCGAGATGAAAGAGCTGGAGCACGAGCATGAGCACCATCACCATCATCACCACCATGAGGACGGCGAGGAGTGCGACGATCCGGAGTGCGAGTGCCACCATCACCATGACGATGACGACGATGGCGAGCACGAGCACCATCACCATCATCACCATGAGGACGGCGAGGAATGCGACGATCCGGAGTGCGAGTGCCACCACCATCACCACGACGATGACGACGATGACGAGCATGAGCACCATCACCATCATCACCACCATCACGCCGACGAAGTGTTCGGCAGCTGGGGCATGGAGACCCCGAAGAAGTTCAGCGAGGCAGAGCTTCGCGAGAAGCTGAGCCGGCTTCAGGATGAAGAAAAATACGGCGCCGTCCTGCGCGCAAAAGGAATCGTCAGCGCCAGCGACGGAGACTGGATCTACTTTGACTATGTCCCGGGCGAGACCGATATCCGCCGCGGCGCTCCGGCCGTGACCGGACGCTTCTGCGTGATCGGCGCAAAAATCAAGGAAGATGCCCTGAAGGAGCTGTTCAGCATTGGCTAAAAAACAGGACATGCCGGTCTACCTGTTTACGGGCTTCCTCGAAGCAGGCAAGACCCG
>CADAPN010000007.1 GCA_902789835.1 Oscillospiraceae bacterium | reverse complement strand
GTTGTCAGACTTTTTCAATGCCCCCTTAAGGGGGCGACCACAGGAGATAAGCCCTTATAGGGCTTGATCAAACCACCGGTTCAACCGGTGGTTTTGATTTTATATGATTGATTTGACAGCCGGAGAATGATAAAATACGAAGTACGGGGGTGTTTCGCGGGACGACAGCAAGAACCCTTGCACGGAATATCCCGGGGAGACGGAAAGGATGCGGCGCTGACATGAGTACCAATATGCAGTTGCTCGGAAAGCTGGAACTGGCGCTGCTTCTGCAGCTGATCGGGCTTGTGATCGTTGTGATCGCGGATTCATACCTTCAGAAAAAGCAGAAACGGATTCTTCTTCTCATCGCCCTGCTGGCTTTCAGCCTGCTTGTGCGGGATAGATGGGACAGCGTCCTGACGGAAAGACCTGACAGGCTTCTCAGAACACTTCTGGGAATTTACGGCTACGGCATACGGCCGGTGATTCTTGTGCTGTACCTGAAGACGCTGGAGATGAACCGAAGCAGAAAGCTCCTGTGGTGCCTTGTCGCGGCCAATGCGGCAATCTATTTATCGGCATTGTTTTCGGGAATCTCCTTTCGGATTACGGAAGAGAATCTCTTTGCAATGGGGCCCCTGGGATACATCGGACATGTTTTGTGCGCGGGACTTCTGGCCATGCTTGTCTATGAGTCCGTGAAAAAATCACTGCAGCGGAATGCGACCGGAAGTTTTATCCTCCTGCTGGATGCCGGATTGCTTGTGCTGGCAACGGTTTGGGACTGGCTGCAGGGGGGCAGCGGACCTATCAGCTGGCTGACGGTTGTTGTGGTCAGTTCCTGTCTGTTCTATTATCTCTGGCTGCATATGCAAAGCGCATTCGCCCATGAGCAGGCCCTGGAGGCGGAGCAGAGAATTCAGATTATGATGAGTCAGATTCAGCCGCATTTTCTGTTCAATACCCTCTCGACGATACAGGCCCTGTGCAGAATTGATCCGGAAAAGGCCTCGGAAACGACCGAGAAATTCGGCACCTATCTCCGGATGAACATTGACTCCATCAGCCAGTCCAGCCTGATCCCGTTCCGGAAGGAACTGGAACACACCAGAATCTATGCGGATATCGAGATGATGCGCTTTCCCTATATCCATATCAGCTATGACATCAAGGAGGATGACTTCGAACTGCCCGCGCTCAGCATCCAGCCCATGGTAGAGAATGCAATCCGCCACGGAGTAAGGGGCCGCTACAACGGCTCGGTAAAGATCATGACCCGCGGAGAAGAGAACGAAATTGTCATCTCCGTGATTGACAACGGCAAGGGCTTCGATCCCGAGGGGACGGAAGAAGCAGGCGGAATGCACATCGGAATCCGAAACGTGAGGGAGCGTATCGAAGTGCTTTGCGGCGGAAGCCTGGAGATCGAGAGCGAACCGGGCAAGGGGAGCACGGTGACCATCCGGCTTCCGCGGAGAAAGGAGAAAGAATGACAGCGATCTGTGTTGACGACGAGCCTCTGGTGCTGCAGCTCAGTCTTTCGTTGATTCGGGAACTGCCGCAGTTTGAAGAGGTGGAGGGCTTTGGCGGATCCGTGGAAGCGCTGGACTGGCTGGAAACACATCGGCCTGATCTCGCGCTGCTGGATATCGATATGCCGGCGATCAACGGAATCTCCCTTGCCATCCGCATCAAGGAACGCTACCCCGATACCGCCGTCATTTTCCTGACGGGTTATACCCAGTATGCGGTGGAAGCTTTTGCGCTGCATGCTTCCGGATATCTCATGAAACCGATCAGCCGGGAAAAGCTGTCGGCTGAAGTGGAGTATGCCCTGAGCGGAAGGCATACCCGCCGAGCCTCCCATATCCAGGTTCGGACCTTCGGCAATTTTGATGTGTTTGTAGACGGAAAGACGGTGTCTTTCAACCGCTCCAAATCCAAGGAGCTTCTCGCGTATCTTGTGGACCGCCGGGGAAGCAGCATTTCGCGTACGGAGGCCTTTGCCATCCTGTGGGAGGACAGCGCCTATGACCGATCCATGCAGAAGCAGTTGGATGTCGTGATCCGCAGCCTGCGCAGCACCCTCCAGGAATACGAAATCGGAGAGATTCTGGAAATGAAGAGCGGGAATATGCGTGTGGTTCCGGAGCTTATAGACTGTGATCTCTATCGCTTCTTTGCCGGAGACGCCGAGGCCATCAATGAATACCGCGGAGAATATATGAGCGCTTATTCCTGGGCCAGTCTGACGGAGGCCAATGTGGACCGGCATCTGCAAAACTATGAAACGCGGGTTTTCTGAACCCGGCAAACGGACGGCAGGGAGCGAGAGCGTGTGACACTTGTGTGACAGTTCCTGTGTTAAAACGAAAAAGCTGCTGAATTTATCCCTGCAGCGCAGAACTGTTTTCAGGATCGGTTCCGAAACCGAACTGCTTTTTTGCCATTACGCGGATAAGACAGATTGACGTGCCTGGAAAGAAAGTGTATAATCTTTCTACAACGTCTGATCGGAGGAAAACTAGATGATGGAACTGACGGTTGAAGCGAAGCTTGATAACCTCAATCAGGTGCTTCAGTTTGTTGACAGTCGGCTTGAGGAAGCGGATTGTCCCATTGGCATGCAGATGAAGATCGATGTTGCGGTAGAAGAAATCTTTGTCAACATAGCCAGCTATGCATATACACCTGACTCCGGTCCCGCCACCATCCGTATGGAAGTGGAAGAAAATCCAAAAACGGCGGTGATTACCTTCCTGGATCACGGGGTGCCCTACGACCCGCTGGCCAAGGACGATCCGGATGTCACGCTCTCCATTGCGGAGCGTGAGATTGGAGGACTTGGAATCTTTATGGTGAAAAAAAGCATGGATGATATGGATTATGAGTATCAAAACGGGCAGAATATCCTGACCATCCGCAAGCGGATCGGATAAGACGCCCTTTCCGGCAGGGCCGGAAGAAGGCATCATAGAAATGCGGACAGCGAATAAATGATATTGGACATTTGCCGCATAAACTGTTATAATGTAATGTGGTTGCTTAGACAACTTTAGAAATGGAGGAAACGACATGCTGAATATCACGAAGAATCTGGAAGACACAAAACTGACCGTCTACCTCGAGGGAAGACTGGACACCACCACGGCTCCCCAGCTGGAAGAGTCGATGAAGGAGAGCATTAACAATGTGACCGAGCTGATCATGGACTTTGAGAAGCTGGAGTACATCTCCTCCGCCGGACTGCGCGTTTTGCTGTCTTGCCAGAAGATCATGTCGAAACAGGGCAGCATGAAGGTGATTCATGTCAGTGATCTGATCAAGGAAATCTTTGAAGTGACAGGATTTATCGATATCCTGACGATCGAGTAAAACAGGATGGATAATCAGATTTTCAGAAAAGAAAGCCTGGACCAGATCTCCTCTCCGGAACAGCTGAATGATTATCTGCGCGTCACGAATCCCGCGGTATGGCTTGTGCTTACCGCGGTGATTCTGCTGCTTGCGGGTATGCTTCTCTGGGCCTCCGTTGCATCAATTGACAGCTTTGCATCCGGAACGGGGCAGGTTCAGGACGGCACGATGCGGATCATGTTTGAAGATGCGCAGATCGCAAAGAGCGTGCAGACCGGTATGACGGTGACAGCCGGGGATGTGTCGGCTCAGGTGAGCAGCATCGGCTACACGGATGACGGAGAAATGTTTGCTCTGGCACCGACGAGCCTTGCCGACGGAACCTATTCCGTTCAGGTGGTTTACAGAAAAACCCAGGTGCTCAGTCTTCTGTTTAACTGAGGGTAAGGGAGTATGAGTCAGAAGAAGGTCAAAGAGCCGGTTACCAAAGGCAGGGCGAAAGTCCCGGTGGTGATGCAGATGGAAGCGCTCGAGTGCGGTGCTGCATCCCTGGCCATGGTGATGGCTTATTATGACAAGTGGGTTCCGCTGGAACAGGTGCGCTTGGACTGCGGTGTGTCTCGCGACGGATCGAATGCAAAGAATGTCCTGATTGCGGCCAGAAGCTACGGCTTCGAGGCACAGGGATATCGCTGCGAAATCGACTCCCTGAAAGACAGCATGCAGTACCCCTGCATCATCCACTGGAACTTTAACCATTTTGTGGTGCTGGACGGGTTCCAGGGAAATTATGCATGGATCAATGATCCGGCAAGGGGCGAGGTCAAAGTTCCGATGGAGGAGTTTGGCCGCGCTTTTACCGGCATTTGCCTCCAGATTAAGCCGGGACCGGATTTTGAGCCGGGCGGCAAACCGAAAAGTACCCTGGCATTTGCCAGAAACCGGCTTCGGGGTGCAGGCGCAGCCGTTGCCTTTGTACTCTTTTCCACTGTCATCGGATATCTCTTCGGCATCATCAATCCGCTGTTCTCCAGGTTCTTCATGGACCGTCTCCTGACCGGAGAGAACAGAGAGCTTCTGATGCCGTTTCTTGTACTTCTTGCCCTGATGGGCGGAGCGCAGGTGATTACCTCCTGGGTTCAGGCCGTCTATAACATGAAGCTGAACGGAAAGATGGCCATCGTCGGAAGCAGCGATTTCATGTGGAAGATTCTTCGCATGCCGATGGAGTTCTTCTCCCAGCGCATGGGCGGAGATATTCTTCAGCGTCAGGGAACGAATGCTTCCATCGCAAGCACCCTCGTCAACACCCTTACGCCGCTTGCACTGAACACGATCATGATGGTCTTCTATCTGGTCGTCATGGTGCGCTACAGCGTACTGCTCAGCATTCTCGGAATCCTCACCATTTCCCTGAACCTGCTGGTATCCAGAATTATTTCGGCAAAGCGCGTCAATGTCACCCGCGTTCAGATGCGCGATGCCGGAAAGCTGGCCTCGGCCACGGTTTCCGGCATTCAGATGGTGGAAACCATCAAGGCCAGCGGAGCGGAGAACGGCTATTTCCAGAAATGGGCCGGATACCAGGCATCCGTCAACACACAGAACGTAAAATACGCCAAGATCAACCAGTATCTCGGCATGATACCGACCCTGCTTTCCGCCATCGCGGATGCTTCCGTTCTGATTGTGGGCGTGTGGCTCACTATGTACGGAAACTTTACGCTCGGTATGATCATGACTTTCCAGCAGTTTCTGACTTCGTTCATGTCTCCCGCCATGACCCTGATCTCGGCCGGACAGACGATCCAGGAAATGCGCACCCAGATGGAGCGCGTGGAAGATGTCATGCAGTATCCTGTTGACCCGAACTTTTCCGACCATCCGCTGGACGACAACGCGGACTATTCCAAACTGTCCGGGAGCGTGGAGCTCAAGCATGTGACCTTTGGTTATTCCCGGCTCGGCAAGCCGCTGATCCAGGACTTCTCCATGAGCATGAAGCCCGGAAGCCGTGTTGCCTTTGTCGGCAGCTCCGGCTGCGGCAAGTCCACCCTGTCCAAACTGATTTCCGGGCTGTACCAGCCGTGGAGCGGCGAGATTCTTTTTGACGGCAAGCCGATTTCGGAAATTGACCGCAGTGTGTTTACCGGTTCGGTGGCGGTGGTGGACCAGGATATCGTTCTGTTTGAGGATACCATCGCAAACAACATCAAAATGTGGGACGAGTCCATTGAGGACTTTGAAATGATCCTGGCAGCGCGGGATGCGCAGATCTATGACGATATCATGGCGCGTGAGGGCGGCTTCTACGGAAAGCTCACCGAGGGCGGCAAGGACCTCTCCGGCGGACAGCGCCAGCGTATTGAGATCGCGCGCGTCCTGGCGCAGGATCCGTCCATCATCATCATGGATGAGGCGACGTCCGCACTGGATGCAAAAACCGAATATGAGCTGGTAAAGGCGGTCAAGGACCGCGGAATTACCTGCATTGTCATCGCCCACAGACTTTCCACGATCAGAGACTGCGACGAGATCATCGTCCTGGACAAGGGAATGGTTGAATGACTGAGGAGGTGTGGTAAATGGGCTGGTTTGACGAACAAATCAGGCAGAGAAAACTGAGCGATCAGGAAGTCTTTGAGGAATCCATTTTCCGCATGGCTTCGGTTGTCCTTGGAAAACAGCGCGCCGGCGTACTGGACGACGATCGGATCGTGACGAAAGCCGCGATCGATGAAATCCTGAAGTTTTATCATTACAAACCGACCGATATTCCGGAGACGGTTCGGGACTTCGACGAGCAGATGGAGTTCTGCCTCCGGCCGCACGGCATTATGCGGCGCAATATACACCTGGAAGAGGGCTGGTACAAAGACTCTTTCGGGCCGGTTATGGCGTTTCGCAAAGAAGACGGAGTACCGGTTGCACTGTTTCCGAAGCCGTTTATCGGCTACTGGTACAAGGACGCGGACAACAAAAGGATCACGGTAAACCGCGAGAATGCCAAACAGTTTGACAGAGACGCGATTTGCTTCTATAAACCGCTTCCGCTTCGCAAACTGGGAATCCAGGATCTGATCGTCTACCTTACCGATTGCCTGAATACCGGCGATATCGTGACCTTGGTGGGCCTCACACTGATCGGTACGGTTTTCGGCATGCTGATTACCAACATCACCAGGGCATTGACCGGTTTCGTGCTGGAAAGCGGCAGGGGAACACTTCTGCTTGGAACGGCGGTCTTTATGATCACGGTGATTGTCTCGCAGCAGCTGATTGCCGTGGTTCGGTCGCTTATGATGAACCGGATTGAAATCAAGACCTCGCTCTCGGTGGAGGCGGCGATGATGATGCGCGTGCTGAATCTCCCGGCCAATTTCTTCCGGCAGTATGCCTCCGGTGAACTGTCCAGCCGATACAGCGCGGTGAATCAGCTCTGCTCGCTTCTTCTGGGAAGTGTGTTTTCCACGGGCCTTTCCTCCCTGATGTCGCTGTTGTATATCACGCAGATCTTCCACTATGCTCCGGCGTTGGTGGGGCCGGCGCTGATCATTATTCTGATCAGTGTCGCCATCAGCGTGGTAACCACAATTGCCCAGATGAAGATCAGCAAACTGGCCATGGAGAAGCGTGCCAAGGAAAGCGGCATGAGCTTTGCCCTGATTACCGGCATCCAGAAAATCAAGCTGGCCGGTGCAGAGAAGCGGGCCTTCTCCCGCTGGGCCAGAGCCTATTCCGAGGCGGCGGAACCGACCTACAATCCGCCCACCTTCATCAAGGCCAATGCCGCCATTACGAGTGCGGTGTCTCTTGCCGGAACCATCGTTCTGTATTTCCTGGCCGTGCAGACCCGGGTCAGCCCGTCGGAGTACATTGCGTTCAACGCGGCCTACGGCGCCGTAACCGGCGCATTTGCAGCGCTGACCGGTGTTGCCATGTCGGTCGCCCAGATCAAACCCATCCTTGAGATGGCGGAACCAATCCTGAAGACCGAGCCGGAATCCACAGAGAACAGAAAAATGGTGACCAAGCTTAACGGAAGCATCGAGCTGTCAAACGTCTTCTTCCGTTATAACGAGACCATGCCCTATGTGGTAAACGGCATGAACCTGAAGATCAAGGCGGGCGAGTATATCGCCATTGTCGGAACAACCGGCTGCGGAAAAAGCACACTCATGCGTCTCATGCTGGGCTTTGAAACGCCGGAGAGGGGCGCCATCTATTATGACGGCGTGGACATGTCCAAACTGGACCTTCGCTCTCTGCGGAGAAGAATCGGGGCGGTGACCCAGAACGGCAGCCTGTTTCAGGGGGATATCTATTCCAACATCGTGATCTCCGCGCCGCAGCTTACGCTGGATGAGGCCTGGGAAGCCGCGGAACTTGCCGGGATTGCGGACGATATCAGGGCCATGCCGATGGGAATGCAGACCGTTATCTCCGAAGGACAGGGCGGAATTTCCGGCGGACAGAAGCAGCGCCTGATGATTGCCCGGGCGGTCGCTCCCAAACCGAGAATCCTGATGTTTGACGAAGCGACTTCCGCATTGGACAACAAGACACAAAGGCAGGTTTCCGAGGCTCTGGACCGGCTGAAATGCACAAGAATCGTGATTGCCCACCGGCTCAGCACCATCAAGAACTGCGACCGGATTCTGGTTCTGGACAAGGGCCAGATCCTCGAAGACGGCACCTATGACGAGCTGATCGAAAAGAACGGCTTCTTTGCCGAGCTCGTTGCGAGACAAAGACTCGACAACATTTCAGAAGGGAAGTAACCACATGGCGCATCCGTTAATCAACGGCACCTTTTACAATGCAATCCTGCATTTTGAAGACAGTGATGAAGCGCAGGATTATTACTACAAGGTCATGAACAGTGTAGTGGAGCGCAACGGAAAGCAGCACACCGTGCGGGATCAGATCCTCCGTGTCTATTCGATGTTGTTCTGTGACGACATCGGCGCGGTGGCCGGCCAGATCGCCAGTCCCGAGGACGTGGAAGCGACGGCGGACCGTCTCTATACCGGGGCAATGGGCTTTGACCCAAGGCATTGGTATCGGATGCAGCACCATTTCCCTGTGATCGACGAAGATAATTACGAGCGCTTTGCGGCACTGGTCATCGCCGATCTCAGTGCCGGTCCGCTGCGGGAAGCGGCTCTGAACGGCGGCGACATGCTGATTGTCGGAGAAAGAGACCCGCTGACCATGACGCCGGAAGAGAGAGAACATCAGAAAGTCAGGACGATCGATGTAAATGACGTTCTTCTTGGAGGAGAAAAAGGATGACCGTCCTCATTGTGCTGGAAAACGAAACAGAGCTGTTCAAGACCAGAGATCTCATTATAGAGATTGCTCCGGATGCGGATCTGCTCTGCTTTGAGAACAGTCTGCCGGCTCTGGCGGCAGCCCGTTCCAGAGAGATCGACGTTGCCGTTCTGGATACGAAGCTCACGGAACTCGCCGGAATTGACTTCGGCCAGTATCTTCAGGACCTTTATCCGTTTATCAACCTAATCTACCTTTCCGAGGACAAGGAACTGGGTTACGCAGCCATGAACCAGCATGCAAGCGGATATCTGCTGAAGCCCGCCTCCCGGGACAATCTGCAGAGGGAACTTGAGGACCTCCGTCATCCGGCGGCGCAGAAGAACCAGAAGAGGCTTTTTGCGCAGACATTCGGGAACTTTGATTTGTTCGTGGACGGGAAGCCCGTGGCTTTCAAGTATTCCAAAACCAAAGAGATTGTTGCGCTGCTGATCAACAACCGCGGCGCGCAGACCTCCAACGGAGAAATCATTGCCACGCTCTGGGAGGATGACGGAGACCCGGAAAAGAAGGCGTCCTACCTCTCGAATCTGCGGCAGGACCTTCAGAATACATTTACGAAACTCAAGCTGAACGGAATTATTCTGAAACAGCGCGGAAGCATGGCAATCGCAAAGGACCGGATCGAATGCGATCTGTATGACTGGCTGGAGAATAAGCTGAATTCCAAGTATCAATACCTCGGAGACTACATGAATCAGTACAGCTGGCCGGAGACGGTTCATGCCGAGCTGGATGAGATCAGCTATTCCCTCTACGACGATTAAGAGAGAAGCAAAAACTGTTCACTCTGAGCAAAGCGGAAATCGAAAGAAGAGAGAAACTGTTCCATGAAGAAGATGTTCCTGCAGATCCTGATCGTGAGCATCCTGTTTCTTGGCATTCTTTGCCTTTGTATCCGATTGGGCGGGAACGGGCTGATCCTCTATTTTGAGCAGCCGCCTGAGGCCACAGGGATGGAAGTCCGGTTCGATCCGGAAAACATCGTCCAACTGGCGGACAGTCAGGTTCTGACGGAAGAACAGGAAGTTCAGCTTTTATTTCATGCCGTACAGCGAGGCAGGACAGAAGTAAGTATCCTCTGGGAAGGACTGGACGAGGACTCGCTGTATGAAAAAGAGATCCGAATGACCATCCGATCTCTTCCGATGGGAATCCTGACAGACAGTATAACCTGGAATTTCACGGGATGGGAATATCTTGTGATCTGTCTGTCGTTTTACTTCCTGTCCCTATCCCTGGTCCTGTTCCTGGCCTCCCGCAGAGAACAGAAACGTGTGTTCTTCAGCTACCGTTCGATCCGCTTCCTCGGCCTTGCAATCTTCTTCTTTGCCCTCAGCTTCTTCCGAACGGAGTATCTGCTCGCATTCCTGAAGGGGCGAAACGCCGGGACCGTCTGGACGCTGCTGCTGGGGATTATTTCTTCTGCACAGACCTTTGTACGCTGGACCGCTTATCTGCTGGCTGTATTTGCCGTTCTGACGGCGGTGAGCAATGTTGTGCTGATGCGGCACGAAGGCGTGCGGCCGGCAAACATGCTTGGAATCCTGGTTGCGGCCGGAATTGTCAGCGGGGCGCTCATCGGGATCGGGCTTTCCAATTCCAGACTGACCTTTCCGATGCGGAATGTTCTCTGCAATGTCTACGCAGGACTGTTTGTCTATTTTGAATGTCTGCTGACGGCGACGGTAGTCCGCGCGCTGGAAGCCGGAAAGCATGAACCTTCCTATGATAAGGACTACATCATCATCCTGGGATGCCGAATCCGGCAGGACGGGACGCTCTATCCGCTGATCCGCGGAAGAGTGGACCGTGCCATCGAGTTCGCGGAAGCCCAGGAGGCTGCCACCGGAAAAGTGGCGGTTCTGGTACCGAGCGGCGGACAGGGGAGCGATGAGCCCATGTCAGAGGCGGAAGCGATGGCAGGCTATATCCGAAGCAAAGGCGTGCCCGATGACAGAATTCTGGTGGAGAACCGCTCCCAGACAACGAAAGAGAATCTTGATTTCTCACGAAGTCTGATCAGGGAAAGAGAAGAAAACCGGAAAACTGCATTTTCCACCTCAAGCTATCATGTGTGCCGGGGCGGGATTCTGGCGGAGGAAATGGGATGGAACATTGACGGCATGGGAAGCCGTACCAAATGGTATTTCTGGCCGAATGCCTTTTTGCGTGAATTCATCGGCCTGCTGGCGGAGAGCTGGATGCAGCAGCTTGTCGCGGTAGGGGTTATCGGCGTGCTCAGCGGATTGCTGACATTAATTATGTAAACCAGGAGAAAACATGACGGAGAGAATCAGATTGATGGACGACAGGGAAGCAGAACAGGTTGTCGGCGGAGCTTACACAGGATCCGTTTTTGTCTATACCGTACAGGAGGGGGAAAGCCTTTCAGTACTGGCGCATCGCTTTGGCACTTCGGTCAGCGTGATTGCGGAGCTGAACGAGATCAAGAGCGCGAAGAACGTGCAAGCCGGAATGAAGCTCCTCATTCCGCTGAAGGCCTGAACGTACAAGAAAAAAAAAGAACCCCCGACAGCCTTAAAGACTGTCGGGGGTTCTTTTCAAAGCGATCAGCCGACCAGATTCAAAACCAGGGTCAGAACGACAAAAGCAAGTGCAAACCACTTTGTCGCTTTGGCAAGCTTGGCATCCAGGGTCTTGGCTTTCCCTTTGGATAAAAACGTCTCAGCACCGCCGGAAATGGCACCGGAGAGCCCGGCGCTTTTTCCGCTCTGCATCAGAACGATCACGGTCAGAGCAAGACCGGCAATCAACTGAAGAACAGCAAAGACGATTGTAACAGCAGACATAATGACGTCAATCCTTTCAAGAAAACAAATACTTACATTTGAGCTAAGAAACTATAACACATCGGGCCGTGAAATTCAAGTATTATTTCATGCAATCTTTGGAAAAAAGAAGAAATTCATAATTGAGGGATTGATTTTTAGGATACATTCTTTTATTATGATAACGAAAAAGCCGTTTGGTATGATCAGACGGCTTCAGCACCGAAAGGAGATTAACAAATGGGACTTATTCATGCAGCGATCGGAGCCGGGTCCGGCGTTCTTTCTGACCAGTGGAAGGAGTATTTTTACTGCGAAGCCTTACCAAATTCCGTTCTGGCGACCAAAGGACGGAAGCGTTCCACACTCCGCGGTGGCAACCACGGCGTAGACAACATCATCACCAGCGGATCGGTCATTGCCGTTGCGGACGGACAGTGCATGCTGATTGTCGAGCAGGGAAAAATCGTCGATGTCTGTGCGGAACCGGGCGAATACCAGTATGACGCATCCACCGAGCCTTCTGTCTTCACCGGCAATCTCGGAGACAGCATTTCCGAGGTCTTCAAGATGATCGGTAAGCGCTTTACCTTCGGAGGAGAGGCGCCGAAGGATCAGAGAATTTATTATTTTAACACCAAGGAAATCACAGGCAACAAGTACGGTACCCCGTCGCCGGTGCCGTTCCGTGTCGTGGACCAGAATGTCGGTCTGGACATGGACATCTCAATCCGCTGCTTCGGCGAGTACAGCTTCCGGCTTGCCAACCCGCTGCTCTTTTATACCAATGTCTGCGGGAATGTGTCATCGGAGTACACCGTGGAGCAGTTGATCGGGCAGATGCGTACCGAGCTTCTGACGGCGCTTCAGCCTGCCTTTGCAAGAATTTCCGAGATCGGCGTGCGCTATTCCGCGCTGCCCGGTCATACCAAAGAGCTGGCAGATGCGCTGAATGCCGAGCTCTCGCCGAAATGGCTTGAGTTCCGCGGAATCGAAATCGTCTCTGTGGGCGTATCCAGCGTGAAGGCCAGTGAAGAGGACGAGAAGCTCATCAAGGAACTGCAGCGCAACGCGGCCTTTAAGAACCCGACGATGGCGGCGGCGCATCTTGTGGGGGCCCAGGCGGCCGCCATGCAGGCTGCCGCGGCCAACGAGAATGCGGGGGCGGCCATGGGCTTTGTCGGAATGAATATGGCGCAGGGGGCCGGCGGAATCAACGCCCAGAACCTCTATCAGATGAACGCCCAGAAGCCCGCCGCACCTGAGCAGGCGGCGGACACCTGGACCTGCCCCTCCTGCGGTCACCAGGCGAGCGGCAGATTCTGTGCCGAATGCGGCACCAAAAAGCCGGAGACGGTGGTTGTAAAAGGATGGACCTGCCCGAGCTGCGGCAGCGTGAACAAGGGCAAGTTCTGCACCGAATGCGGCACCAAGAAGCCGGAAGGCGCACCGATCTATCGCTGCGACAAGTGCGGCTGGGAGCCGGAGGACCCGACTCACCCGCCGAAGTTCTGCCCGCAGTGCGGCGACCCATTTGACGCAAACGACATCGCATAAACTTATCCAGAAGAGAGGAGAAGCGTGACATGCCGGGGGAGAATACGATTCGAAAACGGTTTTTACCCGGAATGCTTATGCTTCTCCTTGTGGTTTTCGCTCTTACAGGCTGCGGCCGGATGACGGATACCAGCGGACTTTCCGGACGGTGGGTTCTTGTCCGCGGAGACAGCGACGGCGTCCTGCTTCCGGAAAGCCTGATCAAAGACAACAGGCTTACTCTTCGCCTGGACCCGGACGGAAGCGGCGTGCTTGGAGAAGACACGTCACAGGGCCGGATTCTCTGGAACTATGAAGACGGGAAGATTTTCCTTCAAGCCGGTGATGCCGCCCTTTCCGGTACGGTGGAGGGAAACGAACTGCTCCTGCAGGGAGAAGGGGAAACCCTTCTTCACTTTGTGCGGGACACTCAGGAGGAAGCGGCGGAAGAGAAAACCGCGCTCCCGGCGAAGGCCTTTTCCGGCGGCTGGTACGGCTGGTGGAAGATTGAGGATTCCAAGGGAGAAATGCCTGTCAGCTGGTACGACTGCTGCGCAGTGTTTGAAGCCCAGGAGGACGGCACGGTTCTTCTGACGCTCTGGGATGAGGACGGAAGTAGGGCGGAGCCCCTTTCCCAGGTCCGGTTTATCACGGAGGAGGAAGGGACGCTGGTTTCCGTCAGCGGTTATTTTGCCTTCATGGAGATTCAGGGCGGACAATGGCGTCTCACCGAACCGGATCCGGCCATCCTGATCCCGGATATCATGCATGAAGCAGAGGGGGAGAGTTTTCGCGCGACGGTTTACATGAGACGCTGGGGCGAAGACTGGAACGATACACCCGAAGAGCAGAGACCCTTTTATTATGAGGATTGGTATCTTCCGCTGTTGAAAGAAAAGGCGGAACTGCCCGATCAAATACCGTGGCAGAGCCTTGAGGCGAGAAGAGAGCGTGCGGAAGAGGCGCAGGCCGCGCTTCCCGACAGGAGTTGAACATGGCGTCACAGATCACGAACTATCAGTGCCCGTCGTGCACGGGACCGCTGCGCTTTGACGGCGCCAGCGGAAAGCTGCAGTGCGATTACTGCGGAAGCAGCTTTACCACTGCAGAAATCGAAAAAATCTACAAGGACAAGCTGGAACAGGCGGAACAGGCGGCAATTGACGAAACAGCCGCGGCTGCCGCCCAGATGCAGGAATCGGACGAAAATGCGGAAGAACAGTTCTGGGACGCGGAACAGGAGGGAATGAAGATCTATAACTGCCCCTCCTGCGGGGCACAGCTGGTTTTTGACGCCACGACGGCGGCCGGCAGTTGCCCCTATTGCGGGAATCCCTCCATCGTCCCGGGACAGTTTCACGGTATGCTTCGCCCGGACTATATCCTGCCGTTCAAGCTTTCAAAAGAACAGGCTGTTGCATCCCTGAAAAACTACTACCGGGGCAAGAAGCTGCTGCCAAAAGAGTTCTCGTCGGAGAATCATCTGGAAGAGATCAAGGGCGTCTACGTCCCGTTCTGGCTCTTTGATGAGACAGCCGTTGCGGATACCAGTTATCAGGCAACCAGGGTGAACTCGGTAACACACGGAAACGAACTGATCACGACAACGGAGTACTTTGACGTCCGCCGGGCCGGGACCGTCCGCTTTACGAGAATTCCCGCCGACGGGTCCAAAAAGATGCCGGATGAACTGATGGATTCCATTGAACCCTTTGATTATTCGGAGTTAAAACCCTTTTCGACGGCTTATATGCCCGGGTTTATGGCGGACATCTATGATGTGGACGACAGAGAAAGCTTTGAACGGGTTCAGAAACGCGGCTCCCAAACGGCGCTGGAAATCATGGATTCCACGGTTTCGGGCTATTCTTCCGTCATCCCGAAACAGAGAGAGGTTCACATTCACCGCGAGAAGACTTCCTACGCGCTTCTGCCGGTCTGGATGCTGAGTACACGCTGGAAAAACCAGAACTTCATTTTTGCCATGAACGGACAGACAGGAAAGTTTATCGGGGATCTTCCGGTTTCGATGGGGCGATATTTCGGCTGGTTTGCGGGAATTGCGTTGCCCCTGGCCGCGGTACTGACCGTGCTGCTGAAGTTCATGTGAGGAGGGCTGACATGAAAAAATTGTTTTCCCTCACGTTGATTCTGCTTCTGGCCATCATGCTGCTGTCAGGTACTTCGGCCATGGCGGAATCCACCCAGGAACTGCCGTATTATGTGTCAGACACTGCAGGGCTGACATCGTCGGACCAGTGGCAGAAGCTGGAATCCGCGGCAGAGAGCGTTTCGGAGCGCTACGGCTGCGGCGTTTATGTCGTCACGCTGCAGGACTTTCGGGATTACGGCAGCTACAGCAGTATTCGGAGCTTCTCGGAAGACTTCTATAACCGTTATCGGATGGGGCTCGGGCAGAACCGCAACGGAATCCTGCTGGTGCTGAGCATGGCGGAGAGAGACTACTGCCTGATCGCTTACGGAAGCGACGCTCATTACGCATTCACGGATTACGGAAAAGAAGTTCTGGAAAACAACTTTCTGGATGACTTCCGCCGGGATGACTGGAACGCTGGCTTTGCGGATTATATCAGCGGCTGTGAACAGCTGCTTGCCCGCGCCGCGGAAGGAAACCCGGTGGATGTGCAGATAGACAGCAGAAGCGGCATCCCCTCGGAGCTCAGCACCGGCATCATCATCGGGGTTCCTCTGCTGGTAAGCTTCGGCGCCTGTGAAGGCATGAGACGGCGGATGAAACCGGTGAAGCCGCAGAGCCGGGCGGACGAGTATATTGTTCCGGGCGGAATCCACTTCAGTCTGAAACGGGACGTGTTTCTCAACCGGACGGTTTCGAGGACCGTAATCCGGACGGAAAACAGGGATTCCTCTTTCCACGGCGGTACGACCGTAAATTCCGGGGGCTTCTCCGGACACAGCGGAAAGTTCTGAACATAGGAAATCATAGAGAAAAGAGCTGCATTTTGCGGCTCTTTTCTCTATGATATGTGAATTCTATCTTGTATTCCGGTATGAGATTTGGTATTATATTTAAATAGCGAATCGAAACGGAAAAGGGGGAAGACGGTGGACGCACTGCGCTCAATCTGGGAGGGGTTTGATTTCACATATCTGCTCAGCATCCTGCTGGGCGTCATTCCTTCACTGGTCTGTATCACCCTCCATGAGCTCTCTCACGGGCTTGTTGCGTACCGCCTCGGTGACGACACCGCAAAACGGGCCGGAAGGCTCACCCTGAACCCCCTGAAGCATCTTGATCCCATGGGCTTGCTGATGATGCTGGTCTTCCGGTTCGGCTGGGCGAAACCCGTCCCGGTCAACATGATGAATTTCAAAAACCCGAAGAGAGGGATGGCGGTAACCGCGCTGGCCGGCCCCGGGTGCAATCTTCTGATCACGCTTGTTTTCCTGTTTCTGTACGGCGCTCTTCTGACGCCGCTCTCGGGCAGTGAAGCCGGGAAGACGATTCTGGAGCTGCTGGAGCTGACCGCATACATCAGTCTCGGATTCTGTATCTTCAACCTGATTCCGGTTCCGCCTCTGGACGGGTCCAAAATCCTGTTTTCCGCCCTGTCCGATTCCGCATACTGGAAGCTGATGCGATATGAACGCTACGGCTCCATCGCGCTGATCGCGCTGGTATGGACCGGTGTCCTCGGCCGCCCGCTCAGCCGGCTGATCCGAGACGTTTTCGGTTTCCTGTTTCCGATCGCACAGGCAGCATTTCATCTGATGAATGGATAAGGTTTGAATGGAAAATCCAAGTTTTCGCCTGGAGGGGATTGTCCGGGAGAAGGACAGCATGCAGGATTTTGAAGGCCCGCTGAGTCTGATCCTGATGCTCCTTCAGAAGAACAAAATCGAGATACGGGACCTGAGTGTTTCCGATATTCTGGATCAGTATCTGGAATATCTGGATCGGATGCAGAGCCTGGATCTGGAAATCGCCAGTGAATTTGTCCAGATGGCGGCACATCTGCTCTATCTGAAGACGAGAACGCTTCTGACCACCGAAGAAGAGGTCAGCGAACTGGAACTGCTGATGCAGTCTCTGGAACAGCTACAGGCAAGAGACCGCTTTGCGGCGATGGCGCTGGTGCTTCCGCAGCTGAAGTCCGCTTCCGAAAAGGGCTTCCTTTATATGACAAAGCCGCCGGAGCCTATGCCGACCGCGAAAAGGGAATATGCCTATCACCATGAGCCGGTGGACCTGCTCAAAGCGATGCTCGGAATCTGGAGCCGCGGTACGGCCTCGAACCCCGAATCGGAGCGGCGTCTGTTTGCCGCCATGCCGCGCCGGATCGTCTACAGCGTCAGGGACAAGGGACTGGAAATCATCAACCGGCTGCGTAAAGGGCCGCAGTCGCTGGCCGGACTTTACGGAAGATGCAACACGAGTTCCGAAGTCGTTGCGACCTTTGTGGCGGTGCTGGAGCTCTGCCGTTCCGGCAATCTGACCTTTGAACGGGTGGAAGAGCAGGTCATACTTCATTTTTCCGGTTCTGACACCGAAATTGAAAAGGTATTGGAGAGTTTTGAGGAAGAATCATGACGGATTTAAAGGCCGCTCTGGAAGCGGTGCTGTTTGCCGCCGGAGAAAGCGTACCGGTTGGAAGGCTTTCGCTTGTGTTTGCGGTGGAGCAGGATGAGGTTTTACAGGCAGCAAAAGAACTGTCTGATGAATACGACCGCGGCGGGAGAGGAATCCGCCTGCTGCGGATGGACAACAAGCTGCAGCTTTGTTCCGCGCCGGAATATGCACAGCTGATCGTGAAAACCCTGGAACAGCGCAAGCCGCCGATGCTGTCGCAGTCGGCGCTGGAAACACTGGCGATCGTTGCCTACTATCAGCCGGTGACCCGCGCAGTGATTGAAAAAATGCGCGGGGTGGACAGCAGCTATACCGTTTCGGCGCTGCAGGACCGCGGCCTGATTGAGGCCTGCGGAAAGCTGGAAGCACCGGGCCGCCCGACACTCTATGCGACGACGGATGCCTTCCTGAGAGTGATGGGGATCGAGACGCTGCAGCAGCTTCCTCCGCTTCCGGAGGTACAGGGAAGCGAGGGAACCGAACAGCTGAGAAAGAGCATTGCCAAAATACAGGAACAGGACAGCGAACAGCAGACGTTTTTCGATGATACCGAGACGAAGAACACAGGAGCGTGATGCGATATGATCGGGTGGATTATTCTCGGAGTATTGGTCGGACTGATCACCTTGATCATGCTGATCCCGATCGGGGCGGATCTGCGATATGAGGACGAGGTTATCCGCGTTTCTGCAAAAGCGGCCGGCATCAAGTTTCAGCTGATCCCTCGAAAAAAGAGTAAGCCGAAAGAGGAAAAACCGAAGGAAGAACCAAAGCCCGAGGCCCAGCCGAAGGAAGAAAAACCCAAAAAGCAGAAAAAAGAACGCTCGCTGTCACTGAATGCCGAAGAAATCATCGACCTTTTGAAGGTCGTGCTGAAAGGCTTCGGGCGCTTCGGCAGAAAGTTCAAAGTGGAGCGGTTTGTCCTGCACTGGACCGCAGCGGGCTGCGATCCTTATCTGGTGGCGAGGACGTTTTCGGTTGTGAATGCGGGTCTGTCCCAGCTTGCTCCGATCTGCACCGAACGCTTCCACTGTCGGGACAGCAGCGTATGGACAGATATTGACTTTGTCAGTGACCGCATGTTTTTTGAATTTGGCCTGACCATGACCATTCGAATCGGCCAAATTGTCGGCACCGGACTTCGAATCGGCGCCGGAGCGCTGATGATCCTGCTTCGCAGCAAGAAGCGGGTAAAGCGCGAGAAGAAGGAAGAGGAGCAGGCGCTGAACAAGTGGCTGGCAGAACATCCGGAGGATGCCGCGCGCTATCAGGCGGAGCTGGAAGCGCAGAAAGCCGCGGAACAGGAAGCCCTGCGGAAGCAGCAGGAACAGGAAGCCCTGAAGAAGCTGCAGGAACAACCGGCGGACACTTCGGAGGAGCCGAAGCTTCCGGAAAACACGGATGTGTCGAAAACGACGGAGACCGGAGAAGTGCCTTCGCTGCCCGAACCGGAGGGAGACACGGCCGGGGATACGGCGGCCGGGGAAGCGGAAAAGCCCTGACAGACGGAGAAATCCGTCAAACGGATCAGAAAGATATTACAGGATTGTCATAAAGGAAAGGAAGTATATCAGATGGAGAATACAAATCCGATTGGCGAACTCATGCAGGCAACCATGGACAACGTCAAAAACATGCTGAAAGTCGACACCGTTGTCGGTGAGCCGATTTATACGCCGGACGGAATCACCCTGGTTCCGATCTCCCGGGTCAGCGTCGGCTTTGGCGGCGGCGGAGTTGAGTTTACCGGAAAGAAGATCGGCGGGGATCGGCCTTACGGCGGCGGAAACGCCACCGGTGTTAAAATCGATCCCATCGGTTTCCTCGTGATCAAGGACGGTGTGATCCGGATGATCAACGTCACGCCGCCGGCAAGCAACACGGTGGACCGTCTCATTGATATGGTCCCGCAGGTCATCGACAGAGTCGACAGCTTCATCGAAAAGCAGAAGAACGCAACCTGATGGCAGAACGCCTCCAAAAAATTATTGCCGAATCCGGACTGATGTCCCGCAGAGCCGCAGAGCTTGCCATCTCGGACGGACGCGTGTGGGTAAACGGTCATCCGGCCAAACTGGGGGACCGGGCGGAAAGCGACGACACGATCACCCTCGACGGAGAAGCGCTTCCCGTCAAGGAAGAGAAGCGGTATTACATGCTGAACAAACCGCGGGGATATGTCTGTTCTCTGCATGATGAGCAGGGAAGAAAATCGGTTCGGGAGCTTCTGCCGGACTCAGCCGGGAGAGTATATCCGGTGGGACGGCTGGATCTCATGTCTGAGGGCCTGCTCCTCATGACCAACGACGGTTCTTTTGCAAACCGTGTCATGCATCCGTCCTCCAGGATCCTGAAGACCTATCGCACCCGGGTGGAAGGAGACGGACTTGACGCCCGGATCGCCCGGATGCGGGAGCCGTTTGAACTGGACGGGGTATCGGTACAGGCGGTCGAGCTACGGGTCCTGAAAAAAACGGACCGGGCCGCGGTGCTGGACATCACCATCGGAGAAGGGCGAAATCGGGAAATCCGCCGGATGTGTGAAGAAGCAGGACTGCGTGTTGCCCGACTGACCAGAATCGCAGAGGGTGGCTTGCTTCTCGGAGATCTCCCGAGCGGCAGATTCCGTCCGCTGAGCGAGGAAGAGATCGCCTCGGTGATGGGAGCGAGCGCAACATGAAAGCGGATATTATTGTTGTCGGCGCGGGACCGGCCGGTATGATGGCGGCTTATGCTGCCGCAGATCAGGGCGCTTCGGTGCTGCTGCTGGAAAAGAACGACAAAACCGGAAAGAAACTCCGCATCTCGGGAAAGGGACGCTGTAACCTTACGAACAACAGCGACGTCCGGGAAGTCTTGGCGAACATTCCGGGGGACGGCCGTTTTCTCTACAGCGCGCTGACGGCATTTCCGCCGGAGCGCGTGATGGCCTTTTTCGAGGAACACGGTCTTCCTTTGAAAACCGAGCGCGGAAAAAGGGTTTTCCCGCAATCGGACCGGGCAAACGACGTTGCAAATCTCATGCAGAAACTCTGCCGGGAGAGCGGTGTCACGATTCTGCAGAAGGAAGCAAAGGGAATCTCTCTTCGCGAGGGTACGGTCTGCGGGGTGAAGACCGCGGAGGAGACAATTGCCTGCAAGGCCTGTGTTGTCTGTACGGGGGGACTGTCCTATCCGCTGACGGGGTCAACCGGGGACGGATATCGCTTCGCAAAGGCGGCCGGACACACAGTAACGCCGCTTCGACCGTCGCTGGTCCCGCTGGAGAGTCCGGATCCCTGCTGCATGAGACTGCAGGGGCTTTCCCTGAAAAATGTGGAGCTTCGTGTGTATGAGGATGACAAACTGCTCTGTAGGGAGCAGGGAGAGATGCTTTTTACACATTTCGGTGTATCGGGACCGCTGGTTTTGTCCGCTACTTCCAGAATGCGGCATTTTGAAACGGCGGCCTACCGGCTGGAGATCGATCTGAAGCCCGCGCTGGATGAAAAGACACTTGATTTGCGGATTCAGAGGGATCTGAAGAAATATCAGAACAAAGAGTTTCGCAATGCCCTCTTCGACCTGGTTCCGCATGCGCTGATTCCGGAGCTTTCCCGCCTTGCGGAGGTTCCCGAGACAATCCGGGCGAATGAAGTTACCCGAGAGATGAGACACCGTCTGCTCCGCAGTCTGAAAGCGTTTCCGATCGAGGTATCCGGAACAAGGCCATACGCGGAAGCAATCGTTACAGCCGGCGGTGTCAGTACAAAAGAAATCGACCCCAGAAGCATGCGATCCAAGCTGATCCAAGGCCTGTATTTTGCCGGAGAAGTGATGGATCTGGATGCGTATACGGGTGGATTCAACCTGCAGATCGCCTGGAGTACCGGGCGGCTTGCCGGTATTTCTGCGGCGAAAGCCTGCGGAAAAGAATAATGGAAACGGAATGAGGAAACTATGAGCGATATTATTTCTATCGCAATTGACGGACCGTCCGGTGCCGGAAAAAGCAGTCTTGCCAGACGGTGTGCGGCGGCCTTCGGCATCCTTTATGCCGATACCGGCGCAATTTATCGTACGGTGGGGCTGGCGGCTGTCCGCGCCGGGATAGATCGAAAGGACGAGAATGCGGTCGCCGGGCTTTTGCCAACGCTTCAGATCGAGATGAAATACGGCAGTGACGGAGAACAGAGAATGTATCTCAACGGCGAAGACGTTTCGGAAGCGATTCGAATGCCGGAGATTTCCATTGCCGCTTCGGATGTGTCGGCTCTTCCTATCGTAAGGCAGTTCCTTCTGGAAATGCAGCGCAGCCTTGCGCGCACCCAGAGCGTCCTGATGGACGGAAGAGATATCGGAACGGTTGTCCTGCCGGATGCGGATCTCAAGGTGTTCCTGACCGCGAGTGCGGAAGAACGGGCACGAAGAAGAGTTCTGCAGCTGCAGGAAAAGGGCGTGATCGAGGATTATGATCAGGTCCTGAAGGAAATCCGTTATCGGGACGAGCAGGACATGAACCGTGAAACGGCGCCGCTGAAACAGGCGGAGGACGCCGTGCTGCTGGATACGACAGAGCTGAGCTATGACGAAAGCTTTGCAGCGCTGAGCCAGCTGATTCTCGAACGGTTTTGCATTCGGCCGCTGGCGGATTGAACGGAAAACAGATGAAGGAACTCAGAGTAGCGGAGAGCGCGGGGTTCTGCTTCGGTGTTCGCCGGTCTGTGGAGATGGCGGAAGCCATGCTGCAGGAGGGGCCTTGTGCCAGCTTCGGCATGCTGATCCACAACACCGATGTTGTGCAGGAGCTTGCCAGGCACGGAATGCGCACCGTGGAGAACGTGGAGGAGGTCACGGAGGGAGAGCGGGTTTTAATCCGGGCTCACGGTGTACCGCCTCAGACGCTGGAAGCGTTGAAGGCTCGAAACGCGGTCGTACAGGATGCAACCTGCCCCAAAGTCATGCATATTCACCGCATCGTGGAACAGGCGAGCGCCAACGGCAGATTTGTCATCATCATCGGGATGAAGCTGCATCCGGAGGTAGAAGCAATTTCGGCCAGATGTGAGCATTGTGTCATCCTGGAAAGCGCCGCCGAGACAGAGATTTGGCTCGAATCTCACAAAATGATGTGGGACAGTCCGATCACCGTGGTGGTGCAGACGACGCAGACAAAAAATAATTTCGACGAATGCGTAAAAGTGATAAAAAAAAGATGTACAAATGCAGAAATTTCTGATACAATATGCTTTGCAACATCTACGCGGCAGGAAGAGGCCGCAGAGCTGTCTCAAGTTTGTGATGCCATGATTGTGATCGGCGGGCGACACAGTGCGAACAGTCTGCACCTTGCGGAGATTTGCCGTCAAAGCTGTGAGAACGTCCAGTTCATCGAGAGACCGGAGGAATTGGATTTTTCAATTATTAAACAATCCCCGGTTGTCGGGCTCACTGCGGGTGCATCAACGCCTGCGTGGATCATTAAGGAGGTAGTAAACAAAATGAGTGACGAAGTCAGAGTCGAAGAAATCCAGGAAGATGCAGCGGTAGCGGAAGCGCCGGTTGCTGAAGCAGCAGAAGTACCGGCAGAAGAACCGGTCGCAGAAAAAGTTGCGGCAGAAGCTCCCGCGGCAGAGAAGGAGCTCAGCTTCGATGAAATGCTGGAAGAGACCCTGAAGACCATATATAATGGCGAAAAGGTAAGCGGAACCGTCGTGTCGATCACCGGGACGGAAGTCAGTGTTGATCTGGGTGCCAAGTACTCCGGATTTATCCCGACAACGGAATTCACCGAATCCGGAATGAAGGTCGAGGATGCCGTTAAGGTCGGTGATACGATCGAAGCAATCGTTGTTCGTGTTAACGACGTGGAAGGCACGGCGATGCTCTCCAAGCGCCGCCTCGATGCCGCCAAGGCGTGGACCGATGTGGAAGAAGCCGTTGAGAGCAATGCAATTCTCGAAGGTACTGTGACCGAAGAGAACAAGGGCGGCGTTGTGGTGAACGTATCCGGCGTCCGTGTGTTTGTCCCGGCCAGCCAGACCGATCTGCCCCGTGAGGCCGAGCTTTCCCAGCTCCTTCACAAGAACGTGCGTCTGCGCATCACCGAGGTCAACCGTGCCCGGAAACGTGTTGTAGGTTCCATCCGCCGCGTTGCCCAGGCAGAGCGCCGTGAGCGTGTTGAGAAGCTCTGGAACGAGATGGAAGTCGGCAAGAAGTATCATGGTGTTGTAAAGTCCCTGACCAGCTACGGCGCTTTTGTCGATATTGGCGGCGTAGACGGCATGGTTCATGTCTCCGAGCTGAGCTGGGGCCGTATTCACCAGCCCTCTGAGGTTGTTTCCGTCGGTGATGAGATTGATGTCTACGTCATCAACTTTGACCGTGAGAAGAGAAAGATCTCCCTCGGTTACAAAGATCCGGATGCCAACCCCTGGACCATGTTCACCAGCCGCTATGCCGTCGGTGACACAGCCGAGGTCAAGATTGTGAAGCTGATGAGCTTCGGCGCCTTTGCAGAGGTTCTGCCCGGCGTGGACGGCCTGATTCATATCAGCCAGATTGCGGATCATCGCATTGAAAAGCCCGAGGATGTCCTGCGTGTCGGCGACGTTGTAGAGGCAAAGATCACGGCGATTGACGAAGAGAAGCACAAGATCTCTCTCTCCATCCGCGCTCTGCTCAACGAGGCCAAGGCTCCTGTCGAAGAAGCGGAAGAAGTTTCCGATGACGAAGACGACGGAGAAGACGCCCTTGTCTATGAGGTTTCCGCAGACGGGCAGGCAACCGGTGATGCGGCTGCATTCAGCGTCGAAGAGTAAACCCGTAACACCATAAAACAAAATGGATGACAGAACCCCCGGAGATTTATCTCCGGGGGTTCTGTCATCTGAAATAAAGTATTATAACCAGGATTGATAGGATCGGCGGAAGACACAAAACGCCTCGCCGTATACGAAGAGAATTCCCTAAGCTTATTGCGGGGCTGCAGGATCGCCTGCGGCGGAATCGGTCTGGACGGAGGCGGCTGAGTCAGCCGGCGCGGTCTGGACCTGTGCCGGAACGGTATCGCCGGAAGAAGCATCGGCTGCAGGCTCGGAAGAGGCTTCAACCGTTGGGGCGTTCATTGACTGCCTTGCGGCTTCTTCCGCCTTCTTGGCCTCAAACGCGGCTGCCGTGGGATCCTCACTGGTCAGAAACTGAGAGAAGATGTAGCCCTTTTCGTTCTGTACCGCGACATGGGTCCATTCACCGGTTACACCGAGAACCTGCACCTGCTGGCCGTTTTGCATGCTGTCGATAATTGCGCCTTCCAGAGAGGGAGATTTGCGGAAGCGAACTTCCGTCCCTTTTACATAGGCGTAAACGACTCTGCCGCTGTCTCCGTTGTCGTGGCCGGTTACATCCGAATCCTTTTCTTCGGGTACTTCAGAGACATAAAAGAGAATCAGGTCATTCGCATCCTCGGACAGGGTCAGATACTGATTCGTATCAATGGTGATCGTGCGTTTGCTGTTGGGGCGCATCGTGATCTTGACCGGGCCGTCTTCTTCTTCGGTATCGGCAGGGGCTGCAGGAGCGCTGAGTTCAGCGGCAACGACTTCGGCGCTGCCGGAACCCGTCCCGTCGGGGGCGGAGGAAGGATTGGAAGCAGGGGCCTGGGATGCATCGGCGGAAGTATCCGAAGACATGTCCGGAGACGCTTCCGGTGAGGGGGACGGCGAAGCGGAAGCGGTGGGAGAAGATGAAGGGGATGCAGACGGTGAAGGTGAAGTCGACGGTGAAGGGGATGCAGACGGGGAGGGAGACGGCTTCACTGCGTTTTTATCGGTTCCGATGGTAAGCTCCACCGGAATGGAGTTGTTGTTCAGAACATCGTACACGCCGTAGGGGACACGGAATTCGATGACCGATCCATCCGCACCGTGGGCTTTGGTCCGCGTCCCGTATTTGCCGGTTTCATCCCAGGAGAGCACCAAATAATTGATTACCGGCGTGTCCCGGTCAACTTCTGTGTTTTCTTTACGCGGGAGATGAATCACAACAAACAGAACAAAAAGAAATGCGACACCGATGACGACCCAGGGACTGACAGACCATACATTTTTGGCCCAGCGTTTCAGCGTTCTGCTGCTGATTCTGCGCTTTTTGGGAGCGGAAGCGGATTTGACGGAGTCTGAAAATGCGGGATCGGGATCGTCGGGGAGCGTAGCCCCGAGTTCTTCGCGGCATTTTCGCAGAAGCGCGTGCTCGAAATAAGCAATCCGAAGCAAACCGGCATCGCTGCGTTCCGGGATTTCCAGCTGTCGGGCGAGTTCCTGAATGCTGTCTGCGCTGGCCTCCGGAAACAAGGTCTTGACCAGCATCCCGATGGGGACGAAACGGATTTCACCCTCGTGACCGAAGCGCTCAAGCAGGGCCCGAAGAAACTGAAGGGCGGTGGGTTCCGCGACAACCGTCTGGCCGGTCAGAATCCGCGCGATGCTGTCGGCAACCTGCTCCGGCTGATAATATCCGGATTCCGAAGAAACACCGCTGTCAGACTCCGAAGCAATCCGCACCACCGCTTCCTGGATAACCAGGTCATCTTCGATCTGCAGCATGGAGACCGAGGAAATGGCATTGAGCGAAGGGTTCGGCCCAGTGGTACGGACGTCAAGAACATAATAATCCGAGAGGGAAGCAATATCGGATGACTTTGTGATTTGCTTGTATGTGATCATGAATACCTCCAGCCGAAAAGGACAGAAGTGATCAGAATGAGATTCCGAGAAGATGAATCAGCAATCCGAAAACAACTGCCAGCAGGTAGAGAAGAAGTGTAATACGCAGGTTTTCCTTCTGATCCGGATTTACCCGAAAGAGAATCAAAAGGCCGACGCCGGCGCCGTCCAGAAGACCTGCGATCAGATGACTTGCGGGCAGCACGCCGTGCAGGTACATCTGGGTCAGCAGGACGGAAGCGCCGCAGTTCGGAATCAGGCCGATCAGCGCAGAGAGGAACATGCCGGTGATCGGACGCGAAGAAATAACCGCGGTCAGGCGGTCCTCACCGAGAAAAAGAAAGGCAAGATTCAAAAGAACCGTGATCGCAAAGACAAATAGTATAATATGAAGGGTATGCTTCAGTGCGGAGCCGACAATGCTCCCGTTTTCGCAGTGACAGTGTTCTTTCTCACACAGCCGCTCGATCAGGAAGTCTTCTCCGTCCTCCGGCTGACCGGTTTTCCGGCTGCTGCGAATGTGACAGAAACCGTCGATTAAGAAGCCGCAGAGAATGCCGATAATCAGCTTGACCAGGAGCAGCTTCAGCATTTTCGTAACCGGGACGGCTTCGGAAATCATGATCGGGATCATCTCGTCCGAGGTGGAGAGAAAAATAGCGATCAGCGTACCCAGGGAAATCGCACGTCCGGCATAGAGATTGGAGGCGGCGGCTGAAAAACCGCACTGGGGGACCGCCCCCAGAAGACCGCCCCAGAAAGGTCCCATCCATCCGGCCCGCTTGACCAGGTCCCGGACCCGATCCTCGGTATGGCTCTCCAGATATTCCATAATCAGATAGGTGACAAAGAGGAACGGAAGAATTTTCAGAGAATCGAGTACTGCGTCAAGTATAGCGTCAAATAAAGCGTCCGACATGGCAACCCCTCAGGAACGAAGATAGTGTATTATACGTCAGCTGTCAGGGCATTTCAAGTAACAGTTTGTAAATCCATGAAATTCTCTATTGAATTTTATCGGATGATGTGATATAGTAACAAAGCTATATGAGAAATGCGGATGTAGTTCATCGGTAGAACTCCGGCTTCCCAAGCCGATAAGGTGGGTTCGACTCCCATCATCCGCTCCATCAAGAAGCCCGCCTGGCAGATTGCCCGGCGGGCTTTCCTTTCGGATCGGCCTGTCATCCGGATCAGGGGAAAACGCGCCTGTCGGTTGAAGAATCGCAGCTGCTGTGCTATAATCATTGCACTTCTCATAAAAAATGCATACGACAGGGAGAAATACAATGCAGATCCGGCATGCAACAGAAGAAGACTTTCCCCGGATGATGGAAATCTATGCTTATGCAAGGCAGTTTATGGCTAACCACGGCAATCCGAATCAGTGGGGACCGACCAATTGGCCGCCCGAAGCACTGATTCATCAGGATATTGCGCAGGGATGCAGCTATGTCTGTGAAGAGGACGGCCGGGTCATCGGCGTGTTCTTCTATACCAGCGGGAAAGACATCGAACCGACCTATCGGGTGATCGAAGAAGGCGCCTGGAGAGATGAGAAACCCTATGGCGTTGTCCACCGGATTGCGGGAGACGGCTCCAGAAAGGGGATCGGTGCGTTTTGCATCAATTGGGCCTTTGAGCAGTGCGGCCATCTGCGCATCGACACGCATTCGGACAACGTGGTGATGCAGAGGCTCCTGGACAAGCTCGGCTTTGAGAAACGGGGCGTCATTCACGTGATGGAGGATGACTACCCGCGCTTTGCCTATGAGAAATAAAGCGATTCATTTGACAACAAAGGAATTCCTGCCATCATGAGATCAGATCAGGCATTACGGTGTGCCGGAGAGAAGAGAGACACGATATGAAGACAGAGAGACCATACCCGCAGCTCATCATATCCAAAAAGGGAAGCAGAAGCGTTCAGGCGGGACATCCCTGGATCTATGACGAAGAAGTTCTGACGCCGCAGGACCAACTGGAGAACGGCTGCCTGGTGGATGCCGTTACGGAAAACGGACGCTATCTCGGCACCGGGCTTCTGAGCCGGAAGAGCAGAATCCGTGTCCGGATCCTGTCCCAGAATGCCAACGACCGCTATGATGAAGCCTTCTGGAGACGGCGGATTCAATATGCCTGGAATTACAGGAAGATCGTCATGGGAGAGGATGTCAGCTGCTGCCGGCTGATCTTCGGCGAAGCGGACGGCTTTCCGGGGCTGACGGTGGACCGATTCGCCGATCTGCTGTCGGTGCAGTGCCTTTCCTACGGAATGGAGAAGAGAAAGGATCTGATCTATCCGCTGCTGCTTGAGGTGCTGGCAGAAGACGGACAGATGATCCGCGGAATCTATGAGAGAAACGACAATGCCCTGCGGGAACGGGAAGGCCTTGAACAGGGAAAAGGCTGGTTCAGCTGTCCGGGGCCGGAGAACCGGGGACTTCCGGAGACGGAGATCACGGAGAACGGGATTCGCTATCTCGTGGATGTGGAAAACGGACAGAAAACAGGATTCTTTCTGGACCAGAAGTATAACCGGCTTGCCGTCGCGCGGATTTCCAAAGGTCTTCGCGTGCTCGACTGTTTTACACATACGGGCTCTTTCGCGCTGAACGCCGCGGCGGGGGGAGCGAGCCATGTTACGGCGGTGGATATTTCCGAGAGCGCGGTGAAGCTGGCAAAAGAAAACGCCGAGCGAAACGGCCTGCAGGACAGAGTCGATTTTCTGGCGGCGGATGTGTTTGACCTTCTGCCAAAGCTGGCCGCGACAGGGCAGAAACCCTATGACCTGATTATTCTGGACCCGCCCGCTTTCACCAAATCGCGCAAAACCGCGTCGAATGCCGAGCGGGGTTATCACGAAATCAACTATCGGGCCATGAAGCTGCTGCCGAGAGGCGGCTATCTCGCGACCGCCAGCTGCAGCCATTTCATGCCGGCGGCTCAGTTTGAAACCATGCTGCGCAGTGCCGCTGCGGATGCAGGGGTCAGTCTGCGGCAGATCGAAGTGCGGCAGCAGGCCGCGGATCATCCGATCCTTTGGAATGTACCGGAAACGGATTATCTGAAGTTTTATCTGTTTCAGGTCGTGTAAAGCAATTCGTTCATGATTCTTCCATTGATTTGACGGGAAATTTCCTGTATGATACGGGTTCAGAGGAGCGACGACCGACTGTGAGACGGAATGCATGACCACGTTTTCTCCTTTTCCTGGCGGTGTTTATCCTGCTGGAAGGAATTGGGGGCGCATGGGCGGATTCGACGCCCTCCGTGACCCGCGCGGAAGAAATCGAAGGCTTGTTTGATGCCTACCTGGCGGAAAACGATCTCAATCCGGACCTGATCTCTGTGGCCTATGAGCTGCCGGCTTCGGGGGAGAGATGGTACCACCAGGAGGACCGGTGGTATTATTCCGCAAGTCTCTACAAAGTCCCGATGATGATGCTGCTTGCCGAACGGGAGTATCAGGGAGAGCTGACAAAAGACTCCGAGATCAACGGCATGACCCTGGAAGAGATTGAAGAAGAGGTTCTTGTATACTCCAACAACCCTGTTGCCTATTCCACCATGCTTTCGATTGCGCAGCCGGATGCCTGCAGAAGAATGTTCTGCAGATACTCCGATCTGCCCGAGGAGTATTATACCTGGGACTTCTATGGCGGAAGTTATTTTACGGCGCGTTTTATGACGGACGTGATGGGGACGCTCTATCGGAATGAGGAGCAGTTTCCCCGGATCACGGATTGCCTGAAGCGGGCTCAGCCGGATCACTATTTCCGACTGAAGCTGGGGGACCGCTGGGAGATCGCACAGAAATACGGAACCTATCAGGACGAAGACGGAACGGACTGGAACCATACCAGCGGAATTGTATATACACCGCAGCCGTTCATTCTGACGGTGATGACACGATACGGCGGAATCTCAGAGACGATCATCGGCGATCTTGCGAGCCTGTTCTGTGATTACACCCTCGGCCTTGAACAGCGGCTTCGTTCAGCGGAAGAAACAGAGCGGGTGATGGTGGAAGCCCTGCCTTCCGAAGCCCTGCCCACGCCGGTCTCCCTGCAGAACACGGAGGACGAAAGCGGGACAGGTTCTGCTGCGGAAGCTTCCAAAATAATAGAAGCGGATTCCCTGATCGGGCGGCCTGCGCTGATTGGCGCGGCGCTCGGCCTGGAACTCCTGCTTTCGGGGCTGGCGCTCCGGACACGGCTTCGTCGTGCCGAAGGGAAGAAACGACGGAGAAAACAATGAAACGGATTAAAATGTGAGGCAATTGTCTTGAAACATAGAAAAAGCCTGAAAAAATGCATATGCTGGCTTCTGGCCCTGTGCTGCTGCCTGGTTTGTGCAGGCTGCGCCTCAGGCGGGACCGGTTACGGGGTCAAAGCCGTGATGACGCTGGTGGATCAGGAGTATTCGATCGCGTTTCGCAATGACGATCCCACGGCCTATTATGTAATCGGTGCGATCCAGGCTCTGGACGAGGAAGGAAAGCTCAGTGAACTCTGCAGCAAATGGTTCGGCCAGCGGATCATTTCCTTTCCGCGGACCAATATCCGGCTGGATGAGCTCCCGCCGACGGATTACCGGGATTTTATCATCGGACTTGATATCAACTCATTCCCGCTGGCATATTCCGCCAACGGCGAGTACTGGGGCTTCGATGTGGAATTTGCCATCGCCGTGGCGGAAAAGCTGGGCTGGCACATCAAGATGCAGCCGATTGAAAAAGAGAATGTGTATATCGAGCTGTCCTCCGGAAACATCGACTGTGCCTGGGGCGGCCTGGCTCTGGACCCAGACGAGATTGAGCAGCGGGTGTACTCCCGGTACGGCCCCTATGTGGAAAACGACATCGTTGTTGCGGTCCGCGCCAACAGCTATACCGTAAACAAAATGATGCTGTCCGGGAAGAAGATGGTTATGCCGTCTACCCCGGAAGCGATGGCCGCGCTGAACACCGACCAGAAGCTCATCAAGCGCCTCGGACAGATCACTCGACTGGCCGGGGGAACGACGGAGTGCTTTGCGCAGCTCTATGCCGGGAAGTGCGATGCCGTACTGACAGACAGTACCGCTCTTTATTATTTCAACAGTCATTAAAAAGCCTTATAAGAACGCACACACCCCTGACAAAACCTGTCAGGGGTGCATTTTTATGAAAAGAGAACGCAGCAAAAGAATTACTTGAAGAGAATCAGCGCGATTGCTTCCAGTGGCTCTTCCCCGATGTTCTTTAAGGAATGGCCTTCTCCGCCGTCGACAAAGGTGACATCCCCGGGGCCGACGGTGACGAGGGTACCGTTGTCATTGTACTCGCCTTTTCCTTTCAGAATATAGTAAGTCTCACCGTCTCCGTGATGGATGTGCCAGCCGACCTCACAGCCGGGAGCGAGATAGAGGTGATTGAAGACACGGCCTTTGTCGTACATCTCGGCATTGGACTCAAGGATCAGGCGCATTCTGGCCATGCCCGCACCATCGAACATTTTCTTTTCCACGTACTTGGCTTCCGTGTTATAGCGTACCATTTGAATCCCTCACAATCAAAGAATGAAGTTAAAAGCATCATTTATTATAAAAGGGAATCTGTAAAATATCAACCATGAAACAGGAAAAAAACAACGGGAAAACGCAATTTCCCACAAATAATCACGTTCGGGCGTCTTTTTCATTTTAATTTTACAATTTATTTCCAATTTCTCAAAAAAAAAGCTTTTCAAAACGCTTTTTTTCATATATATTATGAGCAATCTCAAAGAACGATCAAATTTGATCATTCCTTGGTGTCCAGCATATCTAGGATGGAGCTGATCTACCGTGGCAATTGAAGTTGGCAGTATTCAGGAGGGGAAGGTAACAGGCATCATGAATTTCGGCGCTTTTGTCTCGCTTCCGGGCGGGAAAAGCGGTCTGGTTCATATATCTGAGATTTCCAATACGTTTGTAAAAGATGTTCATGATCATCTTAACGTCGGCCAGATGGTGAAGGTTAAGGTGCTTGAAATCAACGAGCAGGGTAAAATCAATCTTTCGATCAAGCGCGCGCTGGCAGAGGAGAAGAAGGAACCGGAACGTGAAGCGGCTCCGCCTCCGGCTGCTCCCAGCAAGCCTGTGATGACGGAAGCAGGGGTGGTTGCTCCCCCAACCGGCGATTTGAGTTTTGAGGAAAAGCTGAAGAAGTTTATGCAGGCTTCCGACAGCAAGAACGCGGACAAACGGCGGAACACCGAGCGTAAGCAGCACGCCAGACGCAAGTAATTCTGGGGCATAAAGCACGCGATCGAATATGTTCTGAAATACAAGACAGGCATCCTTCCGCAGGAAAACGTGCGGGAAGGATGCCTGTTTACGGTTTAATGCCGGTTCAGCGCGGCAGAAAATCGCAGCTGCTGAGCGGGTTCCATTTTGTGTCATAACGGTGATAGACAAAATGACCGTTATTCAGAGCCGCCATATAGTAGCCGGTTTCGAGCTCGGTAACAAACATCGTATCGCCGAGTTCGCAGGGGAGATCGATGCTGTATTCCTGGTTTGGTCCGAAGCTGAGCCGAAGCAGCGACGAATCCCTGGTCAGGATGACCCGCGTGAAAGTGGACATGGCCGTAGAGCTCTGACCGATGGTATAAGGAAGAAGACCGGGGTCTCCGGAATAGAGCTCCCAGTAGCCGCAGTAGGGGAGATACAGGTTCAGCAGTTCCTGCCAGCGGTTCCGGTCAGGGAATTCCCCTTCAAAGGACTGGAGCCAGGCCTGCGCCCCGGGAAGATCACCGGCGCTGCACAGCATGAAGAAATCACGGGTATAGTCGGTGGCCTCGGCAATCCGCTGCGGATAAGAAGCACTTTCTCCATAATCGCCGAGGGCGTGAAAGAGCTCTGTCAAGGCATCCTTCAGCAGCATCAGGTTGGCGGATGGAGCATCTTCCAGGCGGATGTCCGATTTGTCCTTGCCGCAGGCTGCGCTCAGTTCATCGACAACGCTGCTGCCGAGGCGAAGCGCCTCCGCGGTGGAGAGAGAGAAGATGCTGGTCTCGTTCGGATCGGTGGAGATGAGAGCATAGATGCGGCTCACATCATAGCGGGAAAGAAACTGATACAGTGAGACGGCCTTCCGGTAAAGGCATTCTGTAGCCATGGTTTTGCTGTCGGAAAAGTCGCCCAGGCTTACAAAAACGGAGTGCGCTTCACTGTAAGCGCCGGATTCGAGCAGCGCAGAAGCACGGTCATAGGTCTCCTGGCGCTGAAGGCGAAGCGCCTCCTCTGCCTGATCGTGCAGCATACGGACTTCACGATCGACGCCGGCCCGGCATTCTTCGGCACGGGAGGCACTGTCTTTATAATCGCCGAGAGCATCAAAGGCATCGCCCGCTGCGCGATAAAGCAGCATGGCGACGGTTGTGTCCTCTCTGAGATCCGAAGCGGAGTATCCGGCGGTTTCCAGCATCGCGCTGTCACCGGATTCCGCCGCTTTCATCAGCCTGTCGGCTTCAATGTAAGGGATTTCGCGGTTCAGGATGGTTTCGCTGTCCCGATACAGCGGAATATCGGATAAAAGCTCCTGTGCGGCGGACAGATCTCCTGCGTGCAGCGCATTCATCGCACTGCGGTAATGATGTTCACGGTAGACAGCACCGGGCACAGCCGCAATCAGAAGAACCAGCAGCAAAATCGCCGGAATAATGAAGATGAGGTATTTTTTCTGAAGGAGCTTTTTCATCGGAAACACCGCCTCCTGTGTATCCTTCCTGTATATATGCAGTATACCATGCAAAACTGAGACTTGCAATGAGATTTCATAATTTCTGCGGCACTTCGTTGACATTGAAAGTTAAAATGACTATAATTGCTTTACCACTATTTTAATGGAGGATTCAACAATGATTGCGATTGGTTCCGATCACGGCGGCTATGCTCTGAAGCAGGCTGTGATGAAACATCTTGAGAGCAGAGGCGAGCAGTATCACGATTTCGGTACTTACAGCGAAGCAAGCTGCGATTATCCAGATTACGGCAGAGCAGTGGCGGAAGCTGTCGCGAGCGGAGCGTATCAGTACGGGATCATCATCTGCGGAACTGGCATCGGTATTTCCATTACGGCCAACAAGGTCCGCGGTATTCGCGCGGCACTCTGCGGGGACTGTTTTTCGGCCGAGGCGACCAGACTTCACAATGATGCAAATGTTCTTGCCATGGGCGCCCGCGTTGTCGGAGAGGGCCTGGCGCTGAAGATTGTGGATACGTTTCTGGACACCCCGTTTTCAAACGACGAACGCCATATCCGCCGGATTTCCAAGATCGAGCCGTGAATTGAGCGTTCCGAAAAGGAGTAGATTCATTGGCAAAGAACTCTGATTTTTATCGCGGGAGAAGACAGCGCAGAAATTACTGGCTGATTCCGTTTATTCTGCTGATCGGCCTGATCACGCTGCTGATTGTGCTTTTCTACGGACTGCAGAAATACGCGGTCATCAGAGACGACACCGTGAAAGTTGTCTTCTCTGACTCCGATGAAACGGTCGATTCCGAAACAACAGCGGCAGCGGGCTCGAATATGGTGTTTGATTCCGTGGTCCCTGAAATCGTCTTTCAGCCTCCGGATTATTCCCGCGTGGTGGCAACGGCAGGAAGAAATGTCAAACCGCTCCGCGCTGTTTATCTCAGCGCCGAGGAGATCGGGGAAAGCAGATTGCAGGAAGCCGCGGCAAATCTGGTCGACGGCAATGCCCTGATGCTTGAGATGAAGCCGAGAAGCGGCCAGCTGATGTGGAATTCCAAGGCTTCTCTCGCCTACAGCTACGGTCTTTCGACCGACAATGACTTTACCAACTCGCTCCCGAAGCTGATCCCCGCACTCAAGACCAGGGAAGACGGGAAGACCGTCTATATGGTCGCACAGATCAGCTGCTTTATTGATGAAATGCTGGCTTCCCGAAGCACGCAGTACGCGCTGCGAACGGAGAGCGGGTTTAACTACAGCGATGAAAACGGTTCCTGGCTGGATCCCTACAACGCCGACCTGCGCAACTACATTATCGAACTCATCCGGGAGCTGTATGACATGGGCTTCGACGAAGTGGTCCTGGCAGACGTGATGCACCCGGTGGGCGCTACGGTCCAGACCGCAGAGGGGGAGAACATCAAAGCCAAGTTCCTCTATACCAGAGAGATGTCCTATGAACCGGACCCGGTTACGGCGATCTGCGGATTTGCCGTGTATGTGGCGAACGAACTGAAGGACAAGCCGGGACTTCTTTCCATCTACACCGACAGCCCGCAGTCGCTGGTCCGGAACAACGAGGACAGCGGACAAAACGCCGTCCTGTTCATGAAAATCTACGACCGGGTGTTCTATCGGACCGACCGTTATACTTATACCTACAATCTGCAGGATATGCAGGGAAGCGTACCCTACGGAAACGTTCAGGACCGCTTTGTCCCGGTGGTAATCAACCTGATCCCGCATGACAACAGTTCCTGGGTCTATATCGAACAGATTGCTGAAGAAGAGGGGAATACCTAAGAACTTGAGGCAATTCAATCAGTTTGATTTGACATTGCAGCGCATTCAGTGTAAAATCCATATGTATGACCGAGGGGGCAGACCGCCGACTCGGTCAATCAACACGGCAAAAGGAGTACAGCCATGTATAAGGTAGTAACCAAGAGGTATCTGAATGATGCCAAGAGCATCTGTCTTTTCGAAATCGAGGCGCCGCTCGTGGCGAAACACGCCCAAGCCGGCCAGTTTGTGATTTTCCGCCTGGACGAACAGGGGGAGCGTGTTCCGGTATCCGTTGCCGGCTATGACCGTGAGAAGGGAACCGTCACCGTGATGGTCCAGGCCGCCGGCAAGACGACCAAAATGCTCCACACGGTGGAACAGGGCGATTATATTTCGGATTTTGTCGGCCCGCTCGGCAAGGCCACCGAGATGGAGGGCCTGAAGAAGGTCTGTGTCGTCGGCGGCGGTGTCGGCTGCGCCATTGCGTATCCGATTGCCAAGGAAATGCACGCCAGAGGAATTGACGTGACCTTCATCGGCGGTTTCCGCAGCGCCGACATCGTGATCCTGAAGGAAGAGCTGAAAGCTGCGTCTGATAAGCTCATCATGTGCACGGACGACGGCACCTACGGCGAGAAGGGCTTTACCACGGTGTTCCTGAAGAATGAAATCGAAGCGAACATTAAAGAAGGCAAGCCCCAGTTTGACCGCGTCATTGCCATCGGCCCGGACATTATGATGAAGTTCCTCGCGGACGTGACCCGCCCCTACGGAATCAAGACCATCATCTCTCTCGACCCGATCATGGTGGACGGCACCGGCATGTGCGGATGCTGCCGCGTGATCGTCGGCGGCGAGACGAAGTTTGCCTGTGTCGATGGCCCGGACTTTGACGCCCATGAGGTCGACTTTGACAGCCTGCTGAAGCGCGCTGCGTTTTACAAGGATGAGCAGGATGAAGCGGCCAAACACATCTGCAAGATCACAGGAGGAAAGAGAAATGGCTAATCTGAAGGT
>CADAPN010000006.1 GCA_902789835.1 Oscillospiraceae bacterium | reverse complement strand
TCCGGTCCCCGGTATCGGATCGTATCGATCATTTCCCGGAGAAGCTCTTCCGAGCTCTGTCCTCTGTCTATAAATCCACAGATACCGCACATGATCCCGCTTCCTCCTTCAGGCTCCTCCACTCGACGATTTCTGTTTTCCTCGCGCTCTCTCCCCGCAAGAAACAAAAGCGCTCTTCCTGCCTCATAGTGGCAATACACCCTATGGCTTTGAAGAGCACTTTCGTTTTGAGATGTTATTCAGGATGACAGGATCATACCATGTTATCGAAGCCTGTGTCAAGAAGCCCCTTGCCGTGTTATAGCCGATTCATATGAAAAACATACCAGAAAGATATTTTTTCATTTATGCCGGTATGCTGCCTTCCCACGCGCGGAGCGTCTTCCCGACATCTCGCCGTTTATTCCCCCGAAATCTGCAGAGCGTCGTAGCCGGATTCTCCGGTCCGGATGCGCACCACATCTTCAACGTCGTAGACAAAGATCTTACCGTCACCGATCTCGCCCGTGTGAAGCGCCGCGTTTGCCGCGGCGACGACCAGCTCCGGGTCTACTTTTGAGACCACAATGTCGATCTGCAGCTTCGGGATCAGATGCATGCTCATTTCAATCCCGCGATACTGACCGGACTTGCCCTTCTGCGTTCCGCAGCCCATCACGTTGGTCACCGTCATGCCCGTGACGCCGATCGCCGCCATGGTGTCACGCAGCGTGCCGAAGCGATCCTCATCGCAGAGGATACGGACGAGGGTATAGCGCTTTTTCCCGACCGGCGTCTCTCTCAGGCCGGATGAGAGCTCCAGCGGGAACGGAATCAGCTTGTCTGTCGCAACCGGCCCGTCGGAGTGAACCCCGAGGGTCGATTCGATCGGCAGGAAGTCGGCGTATGCGCTGGTCAGGCCGTGTTCTGTGACATCCAGGCCTTCGATCTCCTCTTCCGCGCTGGCCCGCAGGCCGACGGTCGCACGGATCAGGCGAAAGACCAGGATCATGCAGAGCACCGTATAGGTTCCTACCGTGAGGACCCCGAGGCACTGGATCCCCAGCTGCCGGAGGCCGCCGCCGTAGAACAGGCCTTTGGTGCCGTAGCTCTCATTGCATGCGAACAGTCCGACCGCCAAGGTGCCCCAGATCCCGTTGACACAGTGCACCGCGACTGCACCGACCGGATCGTCCACGTGGAACCGTACATCCAGCGTTTCGACCGCCAGGTCTACCAGGATCCCCGAACCGATGCCGATCAGGAAGGCACCGAGCGCGTCTACACTGGCACAGCCCGCCGTAACCGCAACCAGTCCCGCCAGCGAAGCGTTCAGACACATAGAGACATCCGGCTTGCCGTTTTTCTTCCAGGTGAACAGCATGCATGTTACCGTCGCGACAGCCGGAGCGATGGTCGTCGTGCCAAAGATCCTTGCCATCTCTCTGACATCGGCCGCGGCCGCTCCGTTGAAGCCGTACCAGGCGAACCACAGGATAAAACAGCCCAGTGCGCCGAGCGTCACCGAATGTCCCGGTATCGCGTTTGAAATCAGTTTTCCGTCTCTGTCCTTAGTATACTTCCCGATCCTCGGTCCCAGAATGATTGCTCCGACAAGCGCCGAGAGCCCTCCGACCATATGGATCACACAGGACCCGGCGAAGTCGATGAACTGCAGTCTGCTCAGCCATCCTCCGCCCCAGACCCAGCCTGCCTCAATCGGATAAACCACCAGACTGATGATTGCCGAATACAGGCAATAGGCGGAAAATCTGGTTCGCTCCGCCATCGCGCCGGAGACGATCGTTGCTGCCGTAGCACAGAACACCAGCTGAAACACGAAAGACGACCAGTCGAAGCCTTCAAAGTCCAGGAACATCCCCCATTCCGGCCTTCCGATCAGCCCCAGGCGCCCATGCTCCCCCATCATCAGGCCGTAGCCGATGAAGATAAACACCACCGTTCCGATGCAGAAGTCCATCAGGTTCTTCATGATGATATTTCCGGCGTTTTTGGCTCTCGTAAAGCCCGTTTCCACCATGGCGAAACCACACTGCATGAAAAACACCAGAATCGCACCGATCAAAAACCAAATCGACATGTCCATACCGACACCTCCCTAGAAAATCGGCAAAGGCGCCCTGTCTCTCACATGGCGCCTTTGCCGTCTGAACATGTCGGGGATTATATGCCGCCTCTGCCGAAAAGTCAACCGTTCCGGAGATACTCCTTTTGTATGGTATTCACTTTCAAAAAGTATTATTATCCCGTACCGCGTGCATCATGCGGCAGAAGTCCCTTGCAGAGTCGCTCTGTATGCGCTACAATCTGAGCATGCTAAAAGACAGGAGGTAGGCTGCCGTATGGTTTTTTCTGACCGGACATACAGCGTCCTGCTGCTGTCCGCTTCCGAGGTCTTCAACCGGGCGGTTCTTCCCCTCCTGCCCTCGTCGCGCTTCTACCCCGTTACGCTGGTCACAGATCTCCGGGCGGCCAAAGACTGCGCTCCCTGCGATCTCGTGATCGTGAACGCCCCTCTCCCGGGCGGAGACAGCCTTTCGTACTGTTCCGGGCTCTCGGAGGCTTCGGACAGCGCGATCCTTCTTCTTGTCCCCCGGGACCAATTGGAACATGCCGAGGACAGGATGCTGCCGTACGGTGTCATGACACTGGGCAAGCCGCTCTCCTCCGGGCTTCTGACACAGTCGCTCCGGGCCCTGTGTTCCATGCGCGAGCGGCTACGGTCCCGGGAACAGAAGCAGCAGACCGTCGAGCAGACCATCGAGGAGATCAAACTGATCAACCGTGCCAAATGGCTGCTGATCACCTGCCTGAACATGACGGAGGACGAAGCCCACCGGTATATCAGCAAACTTGCCATGCAGCAGAAACGGCAAAAACGCGAGATCGCCGAAAGCATCATCCGCACCTATTCCCAGTAAACGGGATCGGGTGCGGATTTCTTCATGCCGGACGGGGCGGCAGCCCTGAGTGACGCTTCAGGGCTGCCTTAGAGGAGTATTTATTAAAAGGGGCTATGGAGAAACCACCTTTTAACCGGATCGTTCTGCCCGCCTTGTGCGGACTTTTTTGTTGTGTTTTGTTACGTATAGAACGGGAGAACCTGCAGGATTCTCTCGACGCAGCCGTCTTCGCCCAGCAGACTCGAGTCCAGACAGAGGTCATAACCCGCGGCGTCTCTCCAGTCCTCGCCGGTATAGTAGTGATAGTAGGCGGCACGCCGCTTGTCCTCCACACGGATATGGCGCAGAATCTCTCTCTCGCTCCAGGCGAGCGAAAATGCGGCCACCCGGTCCCTTCTGGCCTCCAGCGGGGCGTGGATGAACACCCGCAGCACATCCGGACGTCCCTGCAGGAGGAAGTTCCCGCAGCGGCCGTGGATGATGCAGCTCTCCTGTTCGGCAAGCTCCATGATGATTTTGGCCTGAAAGCTGAACAGGTTTCGTGTGGAAAGATAATCGTCGCTGTCGGGCGGGAGCACCTCGCCCGTATACACCTTTTCGGCGGCCGAGATCATCTCCTTGAAGCCGATCCGCTCATCCGCCTCGCCGAACAGCCGTTCATGGATGCCGCTGACCTCCGAGGCCTTCCGCAGAAGGTCCCGGTCGTAATACGGGACGCCCAGCGCCTCGGACAGTTTTTTGGTGATGTTGTGTCCGCCGCTTCCGGTTTCTCTCGCGATGGTGATCACAAATTTATTCATGTTCTCCCCCTTACGCACCCAGATATGCTTTTCTCACACGGTCGTCGTTCGCCAGTTCTTCCGCCTTTCCGCTCATCGAGATCGTACCGGTTTCCAGCACATACGCCCGATCCGAAACCGCCAGCGCCATTTTGGCGTTCTGTTCTACCAGTAGGATCGTGATGCCGTTGCGGTGCAGGGTCTCGATGATCGAGAAGATCTCTTTCACCAGCAGCGGGGACAGCCCCATCGAGGGCTCGTCCATCAGAACGATGGTCGGGTCCGTCATCAGGGCGCGTCCGGTGGCCAGCATCTGCTGCTCGCCGCCGGAGAGCGTGCCCGCAAGCTGCTTCCAGCGCTCTTTGAGCCGCGGGAAGTATTCATAGACCTTGTCCAGGTTTTTCTGAATGCTCTTCTGATCGCGCTGGATATACGCACCCATCCGTAGGTTCTCTTCCACTGTCATGCGGGCAAAAACATGCCGCCCCTCCGGAACATGCGCCAGGCCGAGCGAAATAATCTTATGCGAGGGAACCTTCTGCAGATCCTTCCCGTCAAGCAGGATGGAGCCCGAGGCAATCGGAAGCAGGCCGGAGATGGCATGCAGGGTTGTCGTCTTTCCCGCGCCGTTTGCGCCGATCAGCGAGACGAGCTCTCCGTCGCCAACGGTCAGCGAGATGCCCTTCAGCGCATGAATCGCCCCGTAAAAAACGTTCAGATTGTTTACTTCAAGCATGCTGCTGCCCCCTTACTCGCCCAGATAAGCGGCGATGACGCTCGGATTTGCCGCGACCTCCGCGGGACTGCCCGCGGCAATGGTCTGGCCGTAATCCAGAACCTGGATTCGCTCGCAGACGTTCATAACCAGCGACATGTCGTGTTCGATCAGAAGGATGGCGATGCCAAACCGGTCCCGGATGGTGTTGATGCATGTCAGCAGTTCCGCTGTCTCTGTGGGGTTCATGCCTGCGGCCGGTTCATCCAGCAGCAGGACCTTCATATCCGTCGCGAGCGCACGCGCGATCTCCAATTTTCTCTGCCGCCCATAGGGCAGGCTGGCCGCAGGGAGCTCCGCCACATCGGCCAGGTTGCAGATTTCGAGAAGCGACATGGCCTTTTCCGTGAGTTCCTTTTCGGTTTTCCAGAACTTCGGCGTCCGGAGGCTTGCGGAAAAGAGCCCGTAGTGCAGGTCCTTGGTACACGCGACCTTTACATTCTCAATGACGGACATCTCTTTGAACAGGCGGATGTTCTGGAATGTCCGGGCAATGCCCGCCTCGACAAACTGGTAGGTTTTCTTCCCGTTGAGCGGCTTCCCGTTCAAGAGAACCGTCCCCTCGGTGGGGGCGTATACCCCTGTCAGCAGGTTAAACACGGTGGTCTTTCCGGCGCCGTTCGGGCCGATCAGCCCGACAAGCTCCCCAGGGAAAATCTGGATATTAAAATCCGTGACTGCTTTCAGGCCGCCGAAGCTGATGCCAAGCTTGCGCGTTTCCAAAACCGGTACGCGTTCTTCAGCCATGTGCCTGCGCCTCCTTTCGCTCCGCCTTTGCCGCTTTTCGGCGCTCCCGCGCGCGGCGGATATCCGGGATCAGATTCTGCAGAGAGAATTCATAACTGCCGAAAATCCCCTTCGGCCGGAACAGGATCACAATGATCAGGACCAGCGCATAGACCAGCATCGGGTATTCAAAGACGCCGCTGACAGATGCCGGGAGATGCTCCACCCAGGCTCCGTTTTTGATCTGATAGTTCACAAAAAACATGATCGTCGCGGCGACCACCGACCCGGTCAGCGAGCCCATACCGCCCAGCACAACCATAACCACCACGAAGGTCGAGTTCAAAATGCCGCCGTTTGTGAAGGCAAAGGACGAGGTCGACAGCGTCGCGTTCGTGCAGGAATAGAGTGCTCCGGCTACGCCGGCAAAAAACGCCGAATACGCAAAGGTCAGGACTTTGTAGTAAGAGGTGTTCACCCCGGAGGCCGAGGCCGCGATCTCATCGTCGCGGATCGCGCGGATCGCGCGGCCGTATTTGGACCGGACAAACATGAACATCAGCGTCAGGGACAGGATGGTAACGACCAGCGCAAACCACAGGAACTGGACCTTCGCCTTGCTGCCGAAGCCGAGCCCGTTTTTGTACAGCGAGGCTGCCGCCGATCCCTGCGCCAGGCCGTCCTGGCCGCAGAACGGGAGGTTGTTGATGATGTTGATGATGATCATGCCGAAGCCGAGCGTGATGATGGCGAGATAGTCGCCCTTCAGGCGCAGCGCGGGTATGCCAATCAGGAAGCTGAGCAGAGCTGCAAGGATACCGGCTGCAAGGACGCTTGCAATCAGCACCAGCAGGAACGACAGATCGGATTTATTCTCAAACAGGCCTGCCCGCTCACAGGCAAGGCTCAACAGCGCTGCTGTATAGGCGCCTATTGCCATAAACCCGCAGTGGCCGAGAGAAAGCTGTCCCATGAATCCGAGAACGAGGTTTAACGAGGCTGCAAGCACCATCAGATAACAGCACTGCCAGATGCTTGGAACAATGACAAGCTTGAAGGATCCCTCGGATCCCTTCAGGGATGTGAGAATCTGAAAGCCAATGAATAAAACAACCACTACAACGGTATTGAGCAGATAGCCCCGTGATGTTTTGCTTTTCATACTTTCTCACCTACATTCTTTCCGAGGATTCCGGCGGGCTTAATAATCAGAACCACGATCAGGATCAGGAAGACAAAGGTGTCCGCCATACTGGATGAAATATAGCTGGTCGTGAATGACTCGACCAGACCGATGACGATGCCGCCCAGCATGGCGCCCGGAATAATGCCGATCCCGCCCAGAACGGCTGATACAAAAGCCTTCAGGCCCAGCAGTGCGCCCATGGTTGTATATACTTTCGGATACTGCGCCATGTACATCAGGGCAGCGATGGCGGCCAGTCCCGAACCGATTCCGAAGGTAAGGAGGATGGTGCTGTTAACATTGATGCCCATGAGCGTCGCCGCGGCCTTGTCCTCTGACACGCAGCGCATCGCCCTGCCCAGTCTTGTGCGCTGGGTAAAGGCATAGAGCACCAGCATGACGATCCCGCTGATCACCAGCGTGATCACGGTGGTGTACTCCATGGTAACCGTCCCGAGCTTAAAGCCCCCATTCCCGAAAATCTGGCTGGAGACCTTCGGGTTCGGTCCGATAGCCGGGATCGCCTGGGCAAGGTTTTCCAGAAACAGGCTCATCGCGATGGCCGTGATGAGCGCGGTCATATTAGTCCCCTTCCTGCGCACCGGCCGATAGGCGATCAGTTCCGTCCCCATGCCGACCAGAGCGCACACAACAATTGCCGCCAGGACGCCAAGCCATGCCGGCAGCCCCAGCCGAAGCATCAGCGGCATCACAAAAATCATCGTATAGCCGCCTACCATGATGAAGTCGCCGTGCGCAAAGTTAATCAGTCGAATAATACCGTAGACCATGGTGTAGCCAAGGGCAACCAGCGCATAGATGCTGCCCAGGCGCAGGCCCACGATCAGTGTTTGAAAAAAAGTGTTCAATGCTTCTGCTTCCCTTCCGGAAGGCCGGGGAGGGAGCCTCCCTCCCCGGCCGGTTTTATGTGCGAATCTTATTGCTGAAAGGGTCTTTTTGCCTTACGGCAGCTGGGTTACGACGTCAACCAGCGTCGAGGTCACGGCGCTGCCGTCGGACTGGAAGGAGATGATGGCTGCGCCTTTGACCGGCGTGCCGCTCTCATCCAGGGAGAAGGTACCCGTTACGCATTCATAGACCGTTGAGGTATCTGCCAGCGCATCACGCACATCCCCGGCGTCCGCAGAACCGGCTGCCTCCATCGCCGCCTTATAGATATACAGGCAATCATAGCCCGTTGCGCCAAACGCGCTCGGGATAGAGCCGTAGGCCGCCTCATAGGCTGCAACGAAGGAACGCACGATCTCGGAATCGGCACCCGGATCGTAGTGGTTGGTCCAGTACACATCGTTGAACACGGTCAGATCCGCACCAGCGACAACATAGTCCGGCGTGGTGTCGTAACCGTCGGCGCCCATGATGATCCCGGTATAGCCTGCGGCACGGGCCTGAGGCACGACATAGGGCCCGATGACATCATAGTAGTACGGGGCATAGACAAAGTCGACGCCGGCGCTGACCATTGCGGCAAACTGGTTGGTGTAGTCCTGAACATCGAGAGAGGCGGTGGACTGAGAGGCTGCCACTTCAATTCCGTACTCCTCGCATGCTTTGGAGAAGGAGTCGAAAAGTCCTTTGGAGTAGACATCCGCGGCGCAGTAGACCACGCCGACCTTTTCAAATCCCGCCTGCTTTGCATAAGCCGCGGCAATCGCGCCCTGGAAGCTGTCAGCATAGCAGGCGCGGAAGATATAGTCGTCTTCCGTCGTCAGCGAGTCGGCGGTTCCGGTCGGGCACAGGATGCAGACTTCTTCTTCATTTGCGGCATCCGTGATGGCCGAGGTGCAGCCGGAGGTGGCCGAGCCGATGATCAGGGTGACGCCCTTGGCAACCAGCGAGTTGAACGCGTTCAGGCATTCGGTCGGATCTCCCTGGTCGTCAGTGATGACCAGTTCAACCTGCCGGCCGAGGATGCCGCCGGCCGCATTGATCTCTTCCGCTGCCAGCTGCACGCCGGTGACGATGCCGGTTCCGTAAGCGGCCAGTGTGCCGGTGTTCGGCGAAATAACGCCGATGACGATCGGGTCGTCCGCGGCAAATGCGGTTGCGGTGATGCCCGTGATGCCGAGGCTCAGCAGCATGCAGAGCGCGATCATCACGCTGATCAGTTTTTTGCTTTTCATTTTGGATTCCTCCCTCATCATTTTTCACAGCACGTCACATTCCTGCGTCCGCCTCCGCTTTGTCGGCGAAAGCCGGTCACAGATCGTGCTCCGGGCTGTAATGGGGCGGATTATAATTTCCGCTTCGCGATCTGTCAACGCCTCCGCTTCACCCAATCGGGCAGGTCTTCCATGAAAAACTCTCATGAATGAGAAATATGTTCTCTCCGCACTTTTTCACTTTGTCTGTTTTTCACAAAATTTTTCGTCATCCGAGCAAATCATTCGCAAAAAGTTTTGTTTTTGATGTGTTTTCCATATGATCTTAACACTATTTAACAATATTTGTCTCATATCAATAAAGCAGAATCATACTGTTTTCGACTTATAACACCAATGGTGCATCGGGCTAAAAGCTCTGTTCATCCGATCCGTCAACCTCTCTTTTGATTTCAGAACCATTTCAGAGTTTTTGCTTCTGATTGCGGCTGCATTCATCTCCGCGGAACGATACGGCCTCCGTATGGCAACCCTTAGGGGATTCGTATTTCCCGTTTTTCCGCTTCTGTGTTATGGTATCAGAAGAACCTTAAAATAGAAGGATTGTATTCTGCCATGGAAAAACGCGCTCAGCTCTACGAAGGAAAGGCCAAGAAGGTATACGCGACGGACGATCCTGAGATTGTCATTGTCTCATACAAGGACGATGCCACCGCCTTTGACGGCAAGAAAAAAGGAACCATTCAGGGGAAGGGTTCCATCAACAACCGTATGACAAACCATCTGATGAAGATGCTCTCCGAACACGGGATCCCGACGCACCTGATTGAGGAACTCAGCGACCGCGAGACAGCGGTCCGGAAAGTCCGCATTGTCCCTCTTGAAGTCATCGTCCGGAACATCTCCGCCGGGCATTTTGCCAGCCGTTACGGCGTGCCGGAGGGCATCGTCTTTGACGACCCCGTCGTTGAGTTTTCCTATAAAAACGACGAGCTGCACGATCCTCTTCTCAACGACGATCATGCGGTTGCATTGAAGCTGGCTTCCAGAGACGAGATTGCCCGGATCAGAAAGATGGCGCTTCAGATTAACGGGCTGCTGAAAGCCACCCTCTCAGAAGCCGGCGTGACGCTGGTCGATTTTAAGCTTGAGTTTGGAAAGACATCTGACGGCACGCTGGTTCTGGCCGATGAGATCAGTCCGGACACCTGCCGCTTCTGGGATAGCCAGACGGGGGAAAAGCTGGACAAGGACCGTTTCCGCCGGGATCTCGGAGGCGTGGAGGACGCATACATCGAAATGCGCCGCCGTATCCTGGGAGAGTAAAACGGCCGGGCTCCTCAAGGCGTGCGTCATCCGTAAAAAACGCATCTGTGATGCCCGTTTTGACAGAAGGCCCGAGCCGGTTCTGATCACGGAACCGGCCCGGGCCTTCCTCTGTCTTTATCTCTGAAATTATTCCACCGTGACGCTCTTGGCGAGATTCCGGGGCTTGTCCACATCGAGGCCCCGGGCCACACTGGTATAGTAGCCGAGAAGCTGCAGCGGAATCACCGCAAGACTTCCGATGAAGTGCTCATCCGCCTTCGGCACGTAGACGGTAAAGTCGTCGCTGTCCTCCACGCTGTAATGTCCGGAGCTGGTCAGGCCCATCAGATAGGCGCCCCTGGCCTTGCATTCGGCCATATTGCTGATGGTTTTCTCATAGAGTCCGCTCTGGGTGAGGACCCCGATGACAAGGGTGTTGTCCTCCACCAGGCTGATGGTGCCGTGCTTCATCTCTCCGGCGGCGTAGGCCTCGCTGTGGATATAGCTGATTTCCTTCATCTTGAGACTGCCCTCCAGGCAGATGGCATAGTCCAGCCCCCGTCCGATGAAGAAGATGTCCTTGGCCATGGCGAACTTTGCCGCAAACCACTGGATCCGCTCCTTGTCCTCCAGCACCCGGATCATCTTATCCGGGATGGCGTTCAGTTCCTCGATGAAGCCGGCGACCTGCTCCTCGGTAATTTTCCCCCGGACCGCGGCCAGCTGGACCGCCAGGACGTAAACCGCCATCAGCTGGGCGCTGTAGGCCTTCGTCGTCGCCACGGCGATCTCCGGTCCGGCCAGCGTATAGAGCACGTTGTCCGCCTCCCGCGCGATGGTGGAGCCCACCACATTTACGATGGCGAGCGTCCGCCCGCCGTGGGCCTTGGCCTCCCGAAGCGCCGCCAGACTGTCCGCCGTTTCCCCGGACTGCGAAATGATGATCGTCAGGCTGTCTTCTCCGGTCAGAAGTTTCCGGTAGCGATATTCCGACGCCAGCTCCACCCGCACCGGAATCTCCGCCAGGTCTTCCAGGACATATTGAGCCGCCATCCCCACATGCCAGGCGGATCCGCAGGCCACGATACAGATAGACCCGATTTCCCGGAGGTACTCCTCGGTCAGTCCGGCGGAGGAAAGATCGATTTTCCCCTCCTTCAGAAGGCTCTTGAGGGTATCGCGGACTGCGGCAGGCTGTTCATGGATCTCCTTGATCATGAAATGCTCAAAGCCGTTCTTTTCCGCCGCTTCCGCATCCCAGGTGATCTCCACGGTGTCGTGCTTTACCTCATCCCCGTTCAGGTCGTAGAAGCGCACTTCCCCAGGGGCCAGTCTTGCGACTTCGAGATTCCCGATGTAGCAGACCCTTCTGGTGTACTTCAGGATCGCCGGCACATCCGAAGCAAGATAGCTCTCCCCGTCCGCTACGCCGATGATCATGGGGCTGTCCTTGCGCGCGGCAAAAATCTCGTCCGGATAATCCCGGAACATCAGGGCCAGGGCATAGGAGCCGCGGACGCGCACCATGGTCCTCGTGATGGCGTCGACGGGTCCGATTTTGTATTTTTTATAGTAATAGTCCACCAGCTTGATAACGACCTCGGTGTCGGTCTCGGAGTAGAACGTATAGCCGTGGCGCAGAAGCTTGGCCTTCAGCTCGGCGTAATTTTCAATAATCCCGTTGTGAACCCCGACCACATCCGCCTCCACCGCGCCCGATCCGGACCCGGTGCAGTTGCCGCTGACATGGGGATGGGCGTTGGTCTGGCTCGGCTCGCCGTGGGTGGCCCAGCGGGTATGCCCGATGCCGCAGGTCCCCGCAAGCGCGGCCCCATTGTCTGTCTTGACCGCCAGATTCCGGAGTTTCCCGGTCGCCTTTACCACTTCGGCCAGCTTGCTTCCGTCCCGTACCGCAAGCCCCGCCGAGTCATAGCCCCGATATTCCAGTCTGGCCAGTCCGTCCAGCAGAATCGGCGCCGCCTGATGCTTCCCTGTAAAGCCAACAATCCCGCACATGCTGTATTCCCTCCTGATCCGTTCCGTAAAATGGAACAAACCACCTACAGATTCTGCAGGCGGTTTGTTTTCAAGGCTCCCAAAACATGGCTTAAATTTTAACACATCGGCAGCCCGGTGAATAATACCGTTTTCATGCCCCTTATCATACGGAAAAGATATGGCGTCGGTCTTCTTCCGTCTTATGATCAGCCGCCGGCGTTCCGGGCAGTCCTGATGAGGGTATAGGGCGGAGCAGCTTCTGGAAGCTGCATCCGGAACAGCATTTCCGCATGCCGGGTATCGGCGATCTGTTCCCCGCTTTCATCCCAGAGCTTCTCCGCCGTGAAGGGAATCCCGCAGGTCCCGGGAAGCAGAAGCTCCAGCCGGTCCCCCGGCTTTATTTTGTTGCGCTGCTTCAGCAGCGCCGTTCTGTCCTCATCGCAGGCGGCAACCACGGCCACGATTTCCGCCGTGGAATGGTAGAGCGAGTCCGGATAATACTGTTGCGGCTGACCATAATAGAAGCCGGTACAGTAGGGGCGGTGACTGACGGCGTCGCACTCCCGCACCGTGCGAAGGTCCGGTGCCTCGCCCCTGCCGAGGGCATCCAGTGCCATACGGTAGGCGTTGGTCACGGCGCCGGTATAATAAGCGGATTTCATTCGCCCCTCGATCTTAAAGCTGTCAACGCCGGCCTCTTGAAGCTCTGCCAGATGCTCGATCATGCACAGGTCTTCCGAGTTCAGAATAAAGGTGCCCCCGTCTTCGGAGATTTCCATGTATTTTCCCGGACGGGTTTCCTCCATAAGATGGTATTTCCAGCGGCAGGGCTGGGCACATTCGCCGTGGTTGGAGTCCCTTCCCGTCAGATAGTTGGACAGCAGGCATCTTCCCGAGAAGGAGACGCACATGGCCCCGTGGACAAAGGCTTCCAGGCGAAGCTCCGCCGGGCAGTGTTCCCGTATCGCGCGGATTTCTTCCAGGCTGCACTCCCGGGCTAGAACCACGGTATCCGCGCCCAGCTCGTACAGAAACGACGCCGTCTCACTGTTGAGAACTCCGAGCTGCGTGCTGACATGTCTGGCACATTTCGGCGCATACCGCCCCGCCATGCGAAGGAGCCCGAGATCCGCCAGGATCAGCGCGTCCGCCCCCAGATCCTGCAGGAACGCAAAGTAGTCCGGAACCAGCTCCAGTTCCTTCTCCCGCGGGAGCACATTGCAGGTGATATATGCCTTTTTTCCCTGAGCATGGATCAGATGAATGGCCCGCGCAAGATCCTGATCCTGAAAATTGACCGTCTTGGCACGCATGCCAAAGAGCCTGCCCGCAAGATAGACGGCATCCGCCCCGTAGAGCAGCGCCGTCTGAACCCGATCCAGATCCCCCGCCGGGGACAGCAGTTCCGGAAGCTTCATGTTTCCCTCCTGATAGCAGAACGATGAAGAAGTTTTTTGATTCTACCACGGATCAGACATGAATACAAGGGCACGGGTGCCGGCAAAACCGCTGATTTCCGACTACAATCGTTTCCCGTATTGACTTTTCCTGGAGTCGATGGTATGATTTGTTATACAAATCATACCAGAATAGTGAGGTGAGGATGATGACAGCACCGGATGGAAAATACGCGTGGACGGCGACCGTCGGTGAAAAAGGGCAAATTGTCATTCCCAAGCAGGCACGGGACATCTTCAATATTAAACCCGGAGACACGCTGCTGCTTCTCGGAGATGAGCAGCGCGGCATCGCAATTCCAAACAAGGGTGCATTCTCCGAACTGTTTGCCGTTGCGTTTAAAGAAAAAAGCGAGGATGAGCCGAAATGAGAATCGCATGGTTTTGTATTCCGGCATACGGACACACCAATCCGACCTTGGGTATCGTGAAGGAACTGACCGCTGCCGGGCATCAGGTTTTCTATTTTTCGTTCGAACTGTTCCGGGATCAGATTGAACGCGCGGGCGCCGTGTTCATTGGGTGTGACGCGTATGACTTTGACATGGAGGATAAGGAAAACGCGGACCGCGTCGGGAAGGATAAGGCCTTCGCGACGGAGCTGCTTGTTTCCTCAACGCTGGCGCTCGATAAAATGACAACGAGAAAAGTGGAAGAGCTCAAACCGGATCTTGTCGTTTCCGATTCCGTCGCTTACTGGGGAAAGCTGGTGGCTATGAAGCACGCTCTGCCCTATGTGTGCTCTACGACCACCTTCGCATTCAACCGATACTCCGCAAGGTACATGAAGCAGACCCCATGGGACATCGCAAAAACGCTGTTCACCATGCCGCGCATCAACAAACAGCTCGCACGGCTGAGGGAAAAGGGGTATCCCGTCAAAGGAATCCTGGACATTGTTCAGAACGACAACGAAACCAACACCATTGTCTATACATCAAAGTATTTCCAGCCCTGTGCCGATACCTTTTCTGAGCGCTATCATTTTATCGGACCTTCGATTCGCCCGATCACGGAACCGTGTGCGAAGACGGCAGAGAAAACCGTTTACATCTCCATGGGCACGATTAACCAGAACCGGGAATTCTATCGCAACTGCATCAGTGTTCTCGGGAAAACCGACTGGCAGGTTATCATCTCCATGGGAAGCAACACGGACCGTTTTGCGCATCTGCCGGAGAACATCCGGATTTATGAGTCTGTTGACCAGATGGCGGTTCTCTCTGTCTCGGATGCGTTTATCACCCATTGCGGCATGAATTCCGCCTCCGAGGGCCTGTATTTCCAGGTGCCGCTGGTCCTGTTTCCCCAGACGTCGGAGCAGGAAGCCGTCGCGAAAAGAGCAGAGGAGCTTGGCGCCGGGATTCGCTTGAAATCAATCTCGGAAGAAGACATTCTGCAGGCCCTCCAGACCGTGCTGTATGAGCCGGACTATAAAGCCAAGGCGAAACTGGTATCTGACAGTTTCCACGCCTGCGGCGGAGCAAGGGAAGCCAGGGAATTTCTGGAAGGGATCGTCTCATCGCAACAGCAGGTTGCTTTTCCCGATCCGTGATCGGGATTATAATGGAGGCATCTTTATAACCATAGGAGGAATCCGTTATGGAAATTCGAGACATCCTTAAAACACTCAGGGAAAAGAAGCATCTGACGCAAGAGCAGCTGGCCGAGCATGTCATGGTATCCCGGCAGGCGGTCAGCCGCTGGGAAACCGGGGAAACTCAGCCGAATACCGATACACTGAAGCTGCTCTCAAGGGAATTTGATGTGTCCATCAACACGCTCCTCGGATCGCCGAGGCAGCTGATCTGCCAGTGCTGCGGGATGCCGCTGAGCGAGGACGACATGATAAGCCGGGAACCGGACGGAAGCTACAATGAGGACTACTGCAAGTGGTGTTACGTCGGCGGGGCCTTTGCCTATGAATCGAAAGATGGGCTGCTCGATTTTCTCATCTCCCATATGCCGAACCCGGACAACACCCCGGAAGAAGTACGAAAGAGCCAGTATGATCAATACCTTTCGCAGCTGAAGCACTGGAAATAAAGAACAGACCTATATTGAAAGGGCATCGCTTCTTCAGGAAGGGATGCCCATTTCTTCAATAGAACAATCCGCAGACCGGGCAAAACTGCCTGATCTGCGGATCTTTTTTCATGGAGTTTTTTCAGCAAGCCTTGGCCCTGTTATGCGGCATCAATACGCATAGCCGAGAATGGCGCCCTTGATCCATCCCTGTACCGGATAGTTGATCTCGGCCCAGTTGCGGCCGTCTGCATAAGTGAATCTTCCTGTCGAATTCGCCTGTGTGCCGTTCACGAGCGTTGCAACCACCGGGGCGTTCAGGCCGGGATAGCTTCTGATGGCAGCAGGTCTTGCATCACCGGTGTTGACCACACGGAATTCACCGCCGCTCACATTCTCAAGTTCCTGTTCGTTCAGGTTTTTATTTTCCATGGTTCTGTCTCCTTTTTATATTTTTATTTCTTAATATTTTTTACATTTCGGGGAGACTTCCAATCCGATACATTGAAACCGGGTTCTGTCTCCCCGCTCCGTCAAAGACTTGAATTGGCGGAGTTCTTTCTTTTGTGACTGCATCATAGCACACGAAGTATCACAGAAGTGTCACACAAAAAAGCGCCGCTGTTTGCACGGAGGATCAAATCCACGAAGGAGACGGGAACCCGAAAAGAGTTCTCGTCTCCTTTGTCTGTGAACCGATCCGATGTTATTCCAGCTCCACGGTGGCCGGCGGCTTAGACGTGATGTCATAGAGCACGCGGTTGACTCCGGGGACCTCGTTGACAATCCGGACGGAAACCCGGTCCAGCACCTCATAGGGAATCCGGCTCCAGTCGGCCGTCATGAAGTCGCCGGTCTGGACGCTGCGCAGCACTACCGCATAGTCATAACTCCGTCCGTCTCCCATCACGCCGACCGAGCGCATGTTGGAGAGCGCTGCAAAGTACTGGCTCATCCTGTCCTGCAGGCCGGCTTTCGCGATCTCGTCACGGAAGATCCAGTCCGCTTCGCGCACCATATCCAGCTTTTCCTTCGTGACTTCTCCGATAACACGGATGCCCAGGCCCGGTCCCGGGAAGGGCTGTCTTGTCACGAGGTATTCCGGCAGGCCCAGCTCTCTTCCGAGCTCGCGTACTTCATCCTTGAAGAGCATGCGCAGCGGCTCGATGATCTCCCGGAAGTCCACATAATCCGGCAGGCCGCCCACGTTGTGGTGGCTCTTGATCACGGCCGCCTCGCCCGCGCCGGACTCGATTACATCGGGATAGATCGTCCCCTGCGCCAGGAAGTCGACCCGTCCGATCTTTTTCGCCTCGGCCTCAAACACACGGATGAACTCTTCGCCGATGATTTTGCGTTTCTGCTCCGGCTCGGTCACGCCTGCCAGATGCGTGAGAAAGCGTTCCTCCGCATCCACCCGGACAAAGTTCAGATCCCAGCGTGAAAACGCCGCTTCCACCTCTTCGCCTTCGTTCTTGCGCATCAGTCCGTGGTCGACAAACACACAGGTCAGGCGCTTCCCCACCGCTTCCGCCAGCAGGGCCGCCGCCACGGAGGAATCCACCCCGCCGGAGAGCGCCAGCAGGACACGGCCGTCTCCGACCTTTTTTCGAACTTCATCAACGGCTTTCTGCTTGAAATCCGCCATGGTCCAATCTCCGGCCGCTCCGCAGATTTCGTACAGGAAATTACGCAGCATCCGGCTGCCGTATTCGGTATGACTGACCTCCGGATGGAACTGGACGCCGTAGAATTTCCTGTCTTCGTCACAAATTCCAACCGTGGGGCAGACTTTGGACCGCGCCACCAGGCGGAAGCCCTCCGGCACCTTTGCCATGAAGTCCCCGTGGCTCATCCAGGTGACGCTTTCCTCCGGCAGATCACGAAACAGCGCGCAGCCGGTGTCGAAATACGTCACGGTCTTTCCATACTCCCGGGCGCTGTTCTCCTGCGCCGCGGTGACGCAGCCTCCCAGCTCCTGCGCCAGCAGCTGGCATCCGTAGCAGATTCCAAGGATCGGGATGCCGAGGGCATAGACGCCGGGATCCGCATGGGGAGAGTGCCGGGCATAAACACTGTTCGGCCCGCCGGTGAAGATGATCCCGATGGGATCATAGGCGCGGATTTCCTCCAGCGGCATCGTCCACGGATGCACCTCACAATAGACCTGGCAGGCTCTCACCCGCCGGGCGATCAGCTGGTTGTACTGCCCGCCGAAATCCAGAATCAGGACCTTCTGATTATTCAATTCTGTTTTCCCCCATATCTGCGCAGCCGTGGATCAGTGCCGCTTCGATAAATCCGCAGAAGATCGGATGCGGCCGGTCCGGCCGGCTCTTGAATTCCGGATGGAACTGGACGCCGACAAAAAACGGGTGTTCCGGCAGCTCCACCGCTTCGACGATATAATCGTCCGGACTCATCCCGCTGAGCAGCAAGCCGTGCCCGGTCAGGATCTCACGGTAGTCGTTGTTGAACTCATAGCGGTGGCGGTGGCGCTCCTGCACCAGCTCCCTGCCGTAGCAGCGCCGAAGCAGACTCCCTTCCCGAAGCTTGCAGGGATACGCTCCCAGGCGCAGGGAACCTCCCTTGTCCACCTCGTCGCTCTGGTCCGGAAGGAAGTCGATCACCTTGTGGGGGCTCTCCGGGTCAAGCTCTCCGGAACTGGCGTCCTCAAGGCCGCAGACATCCCTTGCGTATTCGATGACCGCCACCTGCATTCCGAGACAGATGCCGAAATACGGGATGCTGTGTTCCCTGGCATAGCGGACGGTGGTGATCATCCCTTCCACGCCGCGGCTGCCGAAGCCGCCCGGGACGATGATCCCGTCGCAGTTCCGGAAAAGCGCCGGGGCGGTCTCTTCCGTCACGCCCTCACTGTTGATCCAGTCGATCTCCACCGCGGCGTCACAGGCATAGCCCGCGTGCCGCAGGGCCTCGGCCACCGAGAGATAGGCATCATGGAGCTGCACGTACTTGCCGACGAGCCCGATGCGGACCGTCTTCTTCAGGCTGCGGATCCGCTGTACCAGCTCGGTCCAGCCGGAAAGTTCCGGGGCTTTTGTCCAGAGGCCCAGCTCACGGCAGACGATGAGCGAGAAGTTCTCCTCCTCCAGCATCAGCGGCGCCTCATACAGCACCGGCAGGGTCCGGTTCTCGATCACACAGTCCGGCTTGACATTACAGAACATGGCGATCTTGCGGAAAATTTCCTCCTCCAGCGGCTCATCACAGCGCAGCACAATGATGTCCGGACTGATGCCCATGCCCTGCAGCTCCTTGACCGAGTGCTGGGTCGGTTTGGTCTTGTGCTCATCGCTGCCCCGCAGGAAGGGAACCAGTGTCACATGGATATAGCAGACGTTTCCTTTCCCCTGCTCCAGGCCCACCTGCCGCGCCGCTTCCAGAAACGGCTGGCTTTCGATGTCGCCGGTGGTGCCGCCGATCTCCGTAATGACGACATCCGCGTCCGTCTTCTTCCCCACGGCGTAGATGAACTCCTTGATCTCCTGGGTGATGTGCGGGATCACCTGCACCGTCTGCCCCAGGTACTCTCCCCGCCGCTCCTTGTTCAGCACGTTCCAGTACACTTTTCCGGTGGTGAGGTTCGACCAGCGGTTGAGGTTTTCGTCGATGAAGCGCTCATAATGCCCCAGGTCCAGATCGGTCTCCGAGCCGTCCTCCGTCACATAGACTTCACCGTGCTGATAGGGGCTCATGGTTCCGGGATCCACATTGATGTAGGGGTCCAGTTTCTGGGCCGCGACCTTCAGCCCTCTGGCCTTCAGCAGGCGCCCCAGGGATGCCGCCGTGATGCCTTTTCCCAGTCCGGAGACCACGCCTCCGGTTACAAAAATATACTTCGTCATGGAGTCCCTTCCTTTCCCGATTTCAGATCAAGCAAAAATATCTGTGACGCTCAGAGCAGGTTGGTATAGCCCATCAGGAAGCGGTCCACTTCCGCGGCCGCGGCTCTCCCTTCGGCGATGGCGTGAACCACGAGGGACTGTCCCCGGTGCATGTCGCCCGCCGTGAAAATATGGGGCACGCTGGTCTGAAAGCTTCCCTTCTCCGTCCTGACGGTCCGCTCGCGCTCCACGCCGAAGGCCTCGCACACATCCGCCCTGCAGCCGGCAAAACCGGTTGCGCCGATGAGGAGCTCACAGGGGAAGCTCTCTCCGCTCTTCGTCGTGATGGAAGTCAGATTTCCCTGTCCGTCCGTCTGAAGCGTATCCACGCTCTGTCCGAAGCGTCTCGGATCCTCCCCGAACACACTCTCCGCCTCTTCCTGGGCGTAGTCCTGCGGCAGGACTCCGTTTCCGTCCAGATAGTCCTCCCGACCGCGGCGCACCAGCTGCGTCACACTCCGGCAGCCCTGGCGCAGTGCCGTCGCCACGCAGTCGCTGGCGGTGTTTCCGGTCCCGATGATGACCACATCCTTCCCGGCGGCACTCGGCGCAGGCTCTGCCCGGCCGTCAAAGCGGCTTTCTGCGGCCGCGTGCAGATACTCCATGGCATAACAGACGCCGCTCACGCCGTCGGTGTTCACCCCGATGCTTCTCGGCTCCTCTGCGCCGCAGCAGAGCACCACCGCGTCGTATTCCGCCGATAGCCGCCGGGCAACGGCAGGATCGGAGGCGTCCAGGCCGGTCACAAAACTCACGCCCTCATCGGTCATCAGGCTGATCCGCCTCGTGACGATGTCTTTTGGGAGCTTCATGTTCGGGATGCCGTAGGTCAGGATTCCGCCTGCCCTGGGGTGCTTCTCCACCACCGTGACGCTGTGTCCGCGGTGGTTCAGCTGGTCCGCCACGGCGAGGCCGGCCGGGCCGGAGCCCACAACCACCACGTTCTTCCCGGAGGCGTTCTGCGTAAAGCGCGGTTTCATCAGGCCGCTGCGAAAGGCGTACTCGATGATGCTCCGCTCGTTGTCGTGGACGGTGATGGGCGCGTCGTACAGGCCGCAGGTGCAGGCCTGCTCACAGAATGCCGGACAGACCCTCCCGGTAAATTCCGGAAAGTTGTTGGTTTTCAGCAGTCTCGCCAGGGCATGGCCGTAGTTTCCGTCCATGAGCATGTCGTTCCACTCCGGGATCAGGTTGTGCAGCGGGCAGCCAAGCTGTTTTCCTTCAAACTGCACGCCCGCCTGACAGAACGGGATCCCGCAGTTCATGCACCTTGCGCCCTGCTTGAGCCGCTCCTCCCCTTCCACCGGAAGATAGAGCTCTTCCCAATCCTTCACGCGTTCCAGCGGAGGCCGCCGTCTGTTTTCCACTCTGCTGTATTCCAGAAATCCGGTCGGTTTTCCCATTCACGGCACCCCCTCTCAGTGTTTGACCGCGGCGTTGAAGGCCGCAATCTCCGCCTGTTCCGGGCTCTCTCCCTTGCCCTCGAAGGCGGCGATGGCCGCGATCATCTTCTCATAGTCCTTCGGGATGATCTTCTTGAACGCCGGGATATAGTCCTCAAAGTGCTCCAGGATCTCTTTTCCCTTTTCCGAGCCTGTCGCCGTGACATGTTCCCGGATCAGCTCCTGCAGCTCCTGAATGTCATGGTGCTCCTGAAGCGTGCTCATCTCAAGCCCGGTTTTGTTCAGCCGGGTGTAAAGGTCATGCTTCTCGTCCAGGACATACACGATCCCGCCGGACATGCCCGCGGCAAAGTTTTTCCCGGTATTGCCGAGAATCACGACCCGGCCGCCGGTCATATACTCACAGCCGTGGTCCCCGACGCCTTCCACCACGGCGCTGGCCCCGGAGTTGCGGACGCAGAAGCGCTCCCCCGCGAGGCCTGCGATGAAGGCCTTGCCCGAAGTCGCGCCGTACAGGGCGACATTCCCGACGATAATGTTTTCATCGGCCCGGAATGTGCTTCCCTTGGGCGGATAAAGCACAAGCTTTCCGCCGGACAGGCCTTTTCCGAAGCCGTCGTTGCTGTCTCCCTCCAGCCGCAGGGTCAGTCCTTTCGGAATAAAGGCGCCGAAGGACTGTCCGCCTCCGCCGTGGCAGCGGATCACATAGCTGTCATCCCGGAGACTGTCGCCGCAGGCGCGGGTAATCTCGGAGCCGAAGAGCGTGCCGAAGGCCCGGTCCGTGCTGGAGACCTGTACCTCCAACTTACCGTGGCGCGAGCTCTTCAGCGATGGGCCAAGCTTCTCCAGCAGCAGGCTGAAGTCCTTGGTCTCGGACAGGCGGAAGCGATAAACCGCCTCCGGGGCAAAGTGCGGCACGTCCTCCCCGTAGGGGTTTATCAGCAGAGCGGAGAGATCCACCGTCTCGGCGCGATGGGTGATGCGCTTTTCCCGGACGGTGAGCAGATCGCTGCGGCCTACCAGCTCGTCGACCGTCCGGATGCCGACCGCCGCCATGCACTCCCGCAGTTCCTCGGCCACGAAGCGCATGAAGTTCATCACATATTCAGGCTTTCCGGAAAACCGCGCCCGCAGCTTCGGGTTCTGGGTCGCGATCCCCACCGGGCAGGTGTCCAGGTTGCAGGCCCTCATCATGCAGCAGCCCAGGGTAATGAGGGGCGCTGTCGCAAAGCCGAATTCCTCCGCCCCGAGCATACACGCCACGGCCACATCCCGCCCGGTCATGAGCTTGCCGTCTGCTTCGATCACAACCTGTTCCCGCAGGCCGTTCTTGACCAGGGTCTGGTGCGCCTCGGCGACACCCAGCTCCCAGGGGAGGCCGGCATTGTGGATGGAGGAGCCCGGCGCGGCGCCGGTTCCGCCGTCGTAGCCGGAAATCAGGACCACCTGCGCGCCCGCTTTCGCAACGCCGCAGGCGATGGTCCCCACGCCCGCCTCCGAGACCAGCTTGACGCTGATGCGGGCGTCCCGGTTGGCATTCTTCAGGTCGAAGATCAGCTGTGCCAGATCCTCAATGGAATAGATATCATGATGGGGCGGCGGACTCACGAGAGAGACGCCCGGCGTGGAGCAGCGGGTTCTTGCGATCCAGGGATAGACCTTGCTTCCCGGCAGGTGACCGCCTTCTCCGGGCTTTGCGCCCTGGGCCATCTTGATCTGCAGCTCCCGGGCGCTGTTCAGATAGGCGCTGGTCACGCCGAAGCGCCCGGAGGCGATCTGCTTGATGGCCGAGCAGCGCAGCGGATCCTTCAGGCGGTCCGGCGTCTCTCCGCCCTCTCCGGAGTTGGAGCGTCCGCCAAGGGTGTTCATCGCCTCGGCAAGACATTCATGGGCCTCCTGGGAGATGGAGCCGTAGCTCATGGCGCCGGTCTTGAAGCGCCGGACGATGCTCTCCACCGGCTCGACCTCGTCCAGCGGGATGCCCCCGTTCGGATCCCGTTTGAGGTCCAGCAGGCCGCGAAGGGTATGCGGGATCTCAAGATTGTCCACCATGGAGGTGTACTGCTTGAAGGTCTCGTAGCTTCCCTCTCTCGCCGCCTTCTGCAGAAGCTTGACGGTCAGGGGGTTATACATATGGTCCTCCGCGCCGCTGCCGGAGCGCAGCTTGTGAGAGCCGACGGAATTGAGCGTGGTGTCGATGCCGAGGCCCAGCGGTTCAAAGGCCTGATCGTGCTTCCACTCGACGCCCTCGCCGATCTCTTCCAGGCCGATGCCCTCCACCCGGCTGACGGTGTTGGTGAAGTACCGCTCAATGACCTTTGAGCTGATGCCGACGCACTCAAAGATCTGCGCCGCCTGATAGGACTGGATCGTGGAAATGCCCATCTTGGAGGCGATCTTCACGATGCCCGCGAGGATTCCCCGGTTATAGTCGTCGATGGCCGCGCCGGGGTCCTTGTCCAGCATGTCCAGGCTCACCAGTTCCTCGATGCATTCCTGCGCCAGATAGGGGTTGATGGCCTGGGCCCCGTAGCCCAGCAGCGTTGCGAAATGATGCACCGTGCGCGGCTCGGCACTCTCCAGAATGAGGGACAGGGCCGTGCGCTTCTTGCTGCGCACCAGATATTTCTGCACCGCCGACACGGCCAGCAGCGACGGGATCGCCACATGGTTCTCATCCACCCCTCGGTCAGAGAGGATCAGGATGTTGGCCCCCTGCTTGTATGCCCGGTCGCAGGCGACAAACAGGCGCTCCACCGCGCTCTCCAGCGGGGTTCTCTTGTAGTAGAGCAGCGAGATGGTCTCGACCTTGAACTGGGGGTTGTCCATATGCCGGATCTTCATCAGGTCCACGCTGGTGAGAATCGGGTTATGGATCTGGAGCACCGCGCAGTTTTCTGCCCGCTCCTCCAGAAGATTGCCGGAAGCTCCCAGATAGACGGCCGTATCCGTGACAATCTTCTCCCGAATGGCGTCGATAGGCGGGTTTGTCACCTGCGCAAAAAGCTGCTTGAAATAGCTGAACAGCGGCTGTCTCGCTTCTGACAGCACCGCGAGAGGGATATCCGTCCCCATGGACAGGATGGGTTCCGCCCCGTTTCGCGCCAGCGGCAGGATCTCTTCCTTCACATCCTCATAGGTATAGCCGAAGGCCTTGTACAGCTTGTCGCGCAGGATCTGCGAATGCTTCTCCACCTTCTGGTTCGGGATGGGCAGATCTTCCAGGTGGACCAGATGCCCGTCCAGCCACTCTCCGTAGGGGCTCTGGGACGCGTAGTGGCTCTTGAGCTCCTCGTCGCCGATGAGCCGCTTCTGCCGGGTATCCACGAGGAGCATTTTCCCCGGCTGAAGGCGGGATTTTTTTACGATATTGGCCGGATCCAGCTCCAGGACCCCCACCTCCGAGGAGAGGATCAGATAATCATCCCGGGTCTGATACCAGCGGCAGGGCCGCAGCCCGTTCCGGTCCAGTACCGCGCCCACGCTGTCTCCGTCGCTGAAAACGATGGCCGCCGGCCCGTCCCAGGCCTCCATCATCGTGGCATAGTACTGGTAGAAGTCGCGTTTTTCCTGGCTCATCTTCCGATTGTTGGCCCAAGGCTCCGGGATCGTCATCATGACCGCCTGCGGAAGTTCAATGCCGTTCATCATCAGGAATTCCAGCGTGTTGTCCAGCATCGCCGAGTCCGAGCCCCGCTGGTCCACCACCGGGAGGATGCGGTCCATGTCCTCATCGCTGATGAGCGTCGAGTGCATGGTCTCTTCTCTGGCCAGCATCCGGTCCACATTGCCGCGGATGGTGTTGATCTCGCCGTTGTGCATGATGTAGCGGTTTGGGTGCGCCCGCTCCCAGCTTGGATTGGTGTTGGTGGAGAAACGCGAATGCACCATGGCCATGGCGCTCTCGCAGTCCGGATCCTGCAGGTCCCGGTAAAAAGCCCGCAGCTGATGAACCAGAAACATCCCTTTATAGACAATGGTCCGGCTGGAGAAGGAGGCGATATAGGTCCCGATGTCGCTCTGTTCAAACTCCCTGCGGATGATATAAAGCAGCCTGTCAAAGTCCAGCCCTTCCGCCACCTCATCCGGGCGTCTCACAAAGCACTGCATGATACAGGGCTGCGCCTCCCGGGCGGTCCGGCCCAGCACCTCCGGGCAGACCGGGACCTCCCGCCAGCCGAGAAATTTCACCCCGTGGCGTCCGACAATGATCTCCAGCATTTTCTTCGCCTGCAGGCGCTTCAGGGTCTCCTGCGGCAGGAAGAACATCCCGACGCCGTAGCTTCTGGCTGCGCCCAGGTTGTCAATCCCGATCTCCCGCGCCGCCTTCACCATCAGTTTATGAGGGATCTGCATCATCAGTCCGACGCCGTCTCCGGTCTCGCCGCAGGCGTCCTTGCCTGCCCGGTGCTGCAGCTTTTCCACGATTTTCAGCGCATCGTCCACGGTCCGGTGGCTCTGTTCGCCGCGGATACTGATGACCGCGCCGATTCCGCAGGAATCGTGCTCCATCGTGGGACAGTACAGGGGATACTTCCGTTCCGGCTGTCTCATAGTTTGCCCTCCTTCTGTTCCGGTCCAAAATAGCGAAAGGACCGCCTACCAATGCCGCAGGCAGTCCTTTTTCAAAGTTCAAAAAACATTGCCTGATGCTATCACAGCATCAGGCAAATGAACAATACTTTATCCTTTTCCATTATCATACAAAAAAAGTATGATATCCAGCAAGCAGGATAACATCCTCACAGCAGGCCGAGCAGGCAGTCCTGGCTCTTGACCTCGGCATATAGCGTTGCGCCCTTCTCCCCAAGATCATAGACCTTCACCACGTTTTTGAGCTTTTCATCTCCCGTAAGTTCCGCATAGCGGTCCGGAAAGGCCTCAAAGCCCTCTTCGTTGAATTCACAGCCGGGTTCTCCCTGGTAGATGGCCGTATAGAAGATCCCCGACTCCACCAGATCCTGGAAGAAGTGGCTCCCGTAGCTCAGCTCCGGGCGCAGCCCGTGGGAGGAATAGGCCATCTCGCACATGCAGGCGTAGTGGCTGATCTCGGCAAAGCGTACCGGTACGCCAAGGCTCGGCGTCGTCGTCCCCCATCTCCCCGGGCCGATCAGGATGGCGTCCTTCCCCTGCAGCCGGCGGTTGAGATCCCCGACCGCTCTGGCCACGGCGTATTTCTGCTGTTCCGGCAGATTCAGATACGGCTCCACTTTCACATACACCACATAGCGGACAGGGATCGCAGCATTTCCGCCCATAAAGTTGCCGCGGATGCGCCATAGCATTTCCCGGAACGCGGGCATTACCCCGGCCTTCCCAAGCCCCGTGGTCTGGATCGTGCGGCACTGCAACAGGTTTACCTTATAGTCGCCCTGCTGGGTAAAGTTGCAGGCGTATTCCACGTCCACCGGATAGTTATACTTCTCCGCCACGATGGCCATGATCCGCTTCATCACCTGGGCGAAGTCCGTCCGGCGCAGAAGCTTCTGGAAGTTTACGATATCCGGGACCGGTTCGTTGTAAAGCCCCATTTCGCGGAATCGTGCCGCCGTCGCGGTGTCCGGCTCCATGAAGAGCGCCGCGTCCGTGCGCATGCTGTATTTGCTCAGTTTTTCGAGCGGGATCGTCGCGAACCGGTTCTCCGGCAGGTCGATCACATCCACCTTGTGCTGGCTGTAGCGGTATTCGTCGCCGTATTCCACCATCGGCGGGGCCAGCGGGGTGTCGAGATTCACAAAGCGCGCATAGTCGTCCGCCTCCCGGTCCACCGCCCGGGTCCCCAGCCCGAAGACCAGGCGCAGCATGCCGCTGTTGTCCTCATTTGCTTTCGGGCCGTTGACATACAGGTTTTTGGAGTGCCCCACGCCCGCCAGATGCGGATAGTAATAATCGCCGTGTACATCCCCGCTCACCCGCATGACAAGCAATGCCATCTGCTCATCCCGGTCCAGCAGGCCGCGGTCCGCGCGGTAGCGGAACGCGTCCGGGCTCACCGTACTGGCATACACCGTGCGCACGGCGTTTTCGAACACCTCATAGCGCTCTTCCAGGCTCCCCTGACTCGGGCAGAAGACGCTCTCGTATTTTCCCGCGAAAGCGTTTCCGATTCCGTCTTCCAGCAGCGAGCTGGAACGCACGATGATGGGCGACTGGCCGAAATACTCCAGCATGGAGAGAAACTGCTCCTTGATGGTGGGCATGAAGGTCCCGTGCAGAAGCCGATCCCGGAATTCCGGCGCAACCCGGAGATAGTCCTCGGGCTTGATCATCTTGGTCCGCAGATCCCAGGTGTTGTTCTGCACCGCGTAGGTATAGAACACATCCGCCCCGATAAAATAGGAGTCATGGGGTTCAATGCGTTTTGCATAGAGCTCGGGATCCGTGTCCCGGATGATATGCCGCGCCAGTAGCATGCCGACCGACTTGCCCCCGATGCAGCCCGTTCCGATCTCCCGGCGCTTGATTTCCATCAGGTCCCGCATGGTAAAATACTTCCGGCAGAGTTCCAGGCGGGTGGGTTCCGTCCCCAGCAGGCAGCGCATGATGTTTTCCTTCAGCGCGATCCCCTCCGGATCCGTCGGCTCCGGGTGATCAATGCTCACCGAATCGAACATACTGTCCCAGCAGTCCCGACGCTCTCCCGTCTGGGTGAAAATATCGAAAATGGCATAGGTCTCGCTGCTGGACGTGACGGCCTCGCACTTGCTTCCGTGAATGCGCAGCGGGAAGTACATGTACCGGCTGTCCCTTCCCTCGGCTTTCACCGGGTGAATATAGGTGCAGCCGTCCATCGTGCGGATGTTCATGAGGACATTCGTGGCATGCCGGATGCGCGAGACGGTCTCATAGATATGCCGCTCATACTGCAGCGCCACATAGCAGAGCGCGCCGCGGGACGCGATGAACTCGCTGGTCAGGCAGAAAAAGTTGCAGATCATCAGGTCCGAAAACCAGTACCGCTGCAGCTCAGAGAGACAGTCAAACAGGAAAAATGTATTCTCCGCTTCTGCCGATATGATCCTGTGCACCTGCACCGCAAAGGTCTCGAACCCGACCGCGGGATCCAGGGTGATTTTCCGGATGTTCGCCCCCCTGGCCTGAAGCACCTCCGTCGGGACCAGCTCGTCGTGATCGCCGAAGCGGAGGTAGACCATGGGGCGGCCGGTCAGGGCTTCATCCACCACGAACTGGGTCGCGACATACATGTAATCGCCGATGTTTTCCATCTGCCAGGTTACGGTATCCCCCGGTCTCAGGCCGTCAATCGCCTTGTCGAGGCCCTTGATTCCGGTACTGACGTACTGCTGCTGATCCATACAGCTCCCCTCTCATTTCACTCTGTCTGCATTGCAGACAAACGCCGTTTCTTCGGCGTTCCGGATAGAAACAGGCCTCGTACCGGTCAGGGCTTTCACTCATCATATTCTATCACGGCGGTGATCTCTTTCATCATACCTTTTCCGTTATCATTACGATACGTTATTCCTATCGTAATGCACTTTATTGCCTTTTTCTCAGATTCTTTTTTGACATTCTGTTTCTCACGGGGTATACTTTTTGCGTTCCCGATCGGGATATGTTAACTATTGAGGAGGATACCGGGATGAAAACCTGTGCAATTGTGGGCATCAACTGGGGCGACGAAGGAAAGGGACGCATGGTCGATCTGCTCACCGAATCCTATGACATCGTCATCCGTTATCAGGGTGGAGGGAACGCCGGCCACACCGTCGTGAACCGCTACGGGAAATTTGCGCTCCACCTGCTCCCCTCCGGCATCTTCCACCCGAATGTGGTGAATGTCCTCGGAAACGGCGTCGCCTTGGATCCGGAGAATCTCTGGACCGAGATCGAGGATGTCCGCGCCAAGGGCGTCAGCGTGACGCCGGAGAACCTGCTGATCAGCGACCGCGCCTCCCTGCTGCTTCCCTGGCACCGCCAGCTGGACGGCCTGGAGGAAGCCCGGCTGAAGGACAAAAAATACGGCTCCACAAAACAGGGCATCGCACCCTTCTATTCAGACAAGTACCAGAAGAAAACCGTTCTGGCGGGCGAGCTCTTCTATCCGGAGCACCTCAGAGTTCATCTGCAGGAGCTTCTCGAATGGAAGAACCTGATTCTGACCGGCGTTTACGGTGCAGAGCCCTGGACCATGGAAGCGCTGATGCAGTGGGTCGAGGACTACGGCGGGAAGATCCGCCCCTTCGTCCGTGACACGGGCGCCTGGCTGCGCCGGGCTTCCACGGAGGGGAGGAGCATCCTTTTTGAGGCCCAGCTCGGCGCGCTGCGCGACCTTGATTACGGCATCTATCCTTATACGACCTCCTCCAACGCCATCGCCTCGTATGCGCCGGTGGGATCGGGGCTTCCGACCGCCCGCCTCGATGAAGTGATCGGTGTGGTGAAGGCCTATTCCACCTGTGTCGGAGAGGGGCCTTTCGTGTGCGAGATGTTCGGTGACGAAGCCGAGAAGCTCCGCGAAGCCGGAGGCGAATACGGCGCCAAAACCGGCCGGCCGCGGCGTGTCGGCCCCATCGACCTGGTCGCCACCCGCTACGGTGTTCAGGTTCAGGGCGCCACCGCCATCGCGCTGACCAAGCTGGATGTCCTGAGCTATATGGACCGGATCCCGGTCTGCGTTCAATACGAGCTGAACGGAAGCCGCACGGACGCCTTCCCCTTCCCCGCTGCCCTGGCGGAGGCCAAGCCCGTCATCACAACGGTGGATGGCTGGAACTGTGACATCTCCGGCGTCCGAAGCTGGGAGGATCTGCCTGAAGCAGCCCGGCGCTATGTCGAGTTCATCGAGGAGCAGATCGGCTGTCACATCCGCTATGTCTCTGTCGGCCCCGAACGGGATGCCTATCTCGTCCGATAATCCCGGATCCACGATCATTTCAGATAAAAACGAGGAACAGACCATGTATGACCGTTATGAGTCTCCCCTGATCACCCGCTATGCCTCCGTCAGCATGCAGGAGCTCTTCTCCGCCCAGCGGCGTGCCGAAACCTGGCGCCGGCTTTGGCTTGCTCTGGCAAAGGCGGAGCATCAGCTCGGCCTCCCGATCACAGAAGAACAGCTCTGCGACCTGGAGGCCCATCTGAGCGATATTGACTTTGACTGCATCTCCCGCCGGGAAAAGGAAGTCCGCCATGACGTGATGGCGCACATCTACGCCTACGGGAAGGCCGCGCCTTCGGCCGCGGGGATCATCCATCTCGGCGCCACCAGCTGCTATGTGACCGACAACGGGGACCTGATTCTCTACCGCGAAGGCCTGCAGGCGCTGCGCGGCCGGCTTTGTTCCCTTCTCTCGGTTCTGGCGGAATTCGCCGACCGGCACAAGGCGCTCCCCACCCTCGGTTACACCCATTATCAGCCTGCCCAGCTGGTCACCGTCGGGAAACGGGCCACGCTCTGGATGCAGGACCTGGTCTCGGATCTGGAGGAACTGGACTTTGTGCTGGGCAGTCTCCGTTTCCTCGGCTGCCGCGGCACCACCGGGACCGAAGCGAGTTTTCTGGATCTGTTTGACGGTGACAGCGGGAAGATCGACCGGATGAATGAGATGCTGGCGGAAGAATTCGGCTTCGACGCCTGCTTCCCGGTCTGCGGCCAGACTTATCCCCGCAAGACCGATACCCGGATTCTGAACACCCTGAGTTCCATCGCACAGAGCTGCTACCGCATGGCCCAGGACATCCGCCTCCTGCAGCATGACCGCCAGCTGGAGGAGCCTTTTGAGGACAGCCAGATCGGTTCTTCCGCCATGGCCTACAAGCGCAACCCCATGCGCTGTGAACGGATCTGTTCCCTCTGCCGTTACCTGATAGCAGAGTCCATGAACGCACCTCTCACCGCCTCTGCCCAGTGGCTGGAGCGCACCCTGGATGACTCGGCCAACCGCCGTCTCTCCATGCCGGAGGCCTTTCTCTGTGCCGATGCGATTCTGCATCTTGCAAGCAACGTCTGTTCCGGCCTTCGCGTGAACGAGAAGATCATCGAGCGCAGTGTCCGGGAGTATCTTCCCTTTATCGCCACGGAAAACCTTCTGATGGAGGGCGTCAAGCGCGGCGGCGACCGCCAGCAGCTGCATGAGCTGATCCGGCGCTGCTCCATGGAGTCTGTCGCGCTCATGCGGGAAGGGCTCCCCTGTGACCTTCTCTCCCGTCTGGCCCGGCAGCCGGAATTCGGTCTCTCCGAGCATGAGCTCAATACGCTCCTGGATCCGGCCGCCTTTATCGGCCGCGCCCCGCAGCAGGTAGAGCATTTTCTCGCCCAATATCAGCACCTGTGGGCCGATGCCGCGGCCGAGTCTGCCGAAATCACGATCTGATCCGCTGCCGGTTTCATGAAGCTTGCACTGTATTCCAAGTTCTGAACCTTTAACCTGTGGAAGAGAAGAGCTGCAAAACAAGTCCCCCTTCCGAGGAAAATTGATACAAGCACACGATGAACCCAGGCTGAACCCCCGGATGCCGTAGAAGGTACGGACACACGCTTCCTCAAAACCGGTGAGCACCGGGCCTGTCTGCCGAAGGATCATCCCCTTGCCGGCAGAGAGAGGGTGACACTGGAAGATCTGGCAAAGGAGCCCTTTCTTTTGCTGGAGGAGGGCATCTACAGTGAGCCTCTGGCTGCCTTTCACGCCGCAGGGGTGACACCGAATATCCGTATGACCATGCATGACGACTATTCCATCCTCTCCATGGTGGAGCAGGGGCTCGGCGTGACGATTCTTCCCGAACTGGTACTGAGGAAGCAGAGCTATGATATCGTCATGCTCCCCACGGAACCGATGGTTACAAGACGGATCAGCATTATCTCAAAGGGCAAGAATGAGTTATCCATAGCGGCAAAGACTTTTATCCGATATTTGATTGATCATCAGGATGACTTGCCGTAACTGCCATCAGCCCTGCCGGATATGAAGCCCAAGGCGCAGATTCCGCTGTGCCTTGGGCTTTCATAAAGCTTTTGGATTATAATGACAGGGTCGTATCGATTATTCTGCCTTGATCTGTTCCGGTGCGAAGGTGCCGGCGTCTCTGCCGGAAACAAAGCTGCAGCGCTGTGCGCAGCCTCCGTAGTTTGTATAGGCCTTTGCCTCATTGAACAGGACACCCATGCTGCCGGTGCCGCAGGCATAGAGTCCGGGAATCACATTGCCGCCGATCGGATCGGCAAAGCTCTATTCACAAACTCCGGCAATCTGACTCAGATCCTTCTGGCCGCGATATTGCCGGCTGCAATTGCTTCGGCAATGTTGAACGGCGCATTGCAGTCGCCGACGGCAACGCAGGGGATCTCCAGACCGTCGATCAGCTCGGTATTGGGAAGCATATCACGGGCATCGATCAGGGTGTCGCAGGCGACAACGATGTCGCAGCCGGTTTCACCGTCGATGATGACCGCGCCGTCCTGCACCTCTTTGACCGAGGCATTGGGCCAGAGGCGGGTGCCGTTGGCGTACAGCATCGGAATGGTGAACTGCTTGACCCAGGAGGACTGGCCTTTGTCAAGATGTTCTTTTCCTTCGGGCGAGACCATGGTGACGTGCTTTCCCTGGGCGATCAGATACTGGGCGGCGTCCACGGCCTGAGCGTTGCCGCCGATGATGGTCACCTTGTCACCGATCTTCGTTGTGGCGATGTCCGCAAGGGAAATGACCTCGGTCGCACCCTTGGAAGCAAACTCTAGCTCAGGACGCTTTCCGCCCACAGCCAGAACAACATAATCCGGCGCTTCCTGTTCGATCAGCTCTCGGGTAACTTCCGTGCCGGTAACAACCTTGACACCCTTAAGCTCCAGTTGACGGATGAGATACTTTCTCAGATCGCCGAGGTTTTCATGGGGACCCTTGATGGCGTCGGCAAAGATCAGCAGACCGCCGAGATAGCCGTTCTTCTCATACAGGGTCACGTCATAGCCGCGCTGGGCCGCGATTCTCGCAGCTTCCATACCGCCGGGGCCGCCGCCGATGACCATGACTTTCTTCTCGCCATCCGCCGGCAGCGGGGTCGCGCCCTCGGGCATCTCATCGTGCCAGGCTCTCTGGGTTGTGGCGTTGACACGGCAGTGCTCATAATAGACGCCGTCTTCCGTATAGTCAAAGTGGCAATGCAGGCAGCGGGTGCAGGGGGCGATCTCGTCCAGTCTGCCTTCGCGCAGTTTGTTGACATATTCCGGATCGACCGTCAGCGGCCGGTTCATGATAAAGTAATCGCACATGCCGTCTTTGATGGCGTCGTTGAAGAACTTCGGCGCATAGGCTGGGTTCATGCAGGTGACGGTGCCGACGGGAATAGAAACCGCCTGCTTGATCTCTTTTGCGACGTTCAGCATCATACCGTAGGCATCATGGTTTGCCAGAAGTTTCCCTTCAAAGTGTCTGGAGAAATCAAAGCGGGTTCCGTTCGCGGCTGTACCGATAATGCCGTTTCCGGTGAAATAGAGGTCAGATGCGAACTGACATACGTGCATTCTGAAGACACCGAGGCGGACATGGAGCGCATCGGCCCCGAACTCTTCAAGTGCCTTGCAGATTTTGCAGTTCTCCTCGACGGTGGTCGACAGATCCGCCTGACCGATGTCGATGTCGTTCTCTTCGATGCCGTTGATCAGAACCTGAACGGGGAAGTCCTTCCCGCAGAGCTCTTTGATGCCGCTGATGATCTCACCGACAAATCTTGCGCGGTTTTCAAAACTCTGCGGACCGTATTCGTCGTCGCGGTGATTTCTCTGACGGGAGAAAAAGGCCTGGCCGATGTTGTTGCCGGCAGCGTTGATCTCGACCGCATCGAAGCCCAGATCCTGCATTTTCTTTGCGCCCTTGATGAAGTCTTCCTGGACCAGCTTGACTTCTTCCCTCGTCAGATGCTCGGCAAAAGCCGAAGCATACTGCGGTGCGGTGGCAGCGTCAAAGCCGCTGAAGGAACGGCCCATGCAGCTGAGCTGATAGCCGATATACCCGCCCGCTTTGTGAACGCCGTCAACGACAGCCTTGACATGGGAGTCCTCGATCTTCATGGCGCGGCCGCTCGGGAAATTATCTCCGAACGCGAGGAAGTCTTCCACCCAGACCATTTCCACGCCGCCCTTTGCGAAAGCAGCATAGTATTCAACCGCTTCCTCTTCACTGCCTTTCTGGGTATCGGAGCCTGCCGCGGATTTCACCATGCGGTGATTCAGCGTCAGCCCGCCGAATTTCCACGGGCTGAAAACCGCGGAAAGGTCAGAGTCCGCATCGCGGAAATCATAATCCTGCGGGTTCAGCTCAGACATGGCCTTATATACGTTTACAGGGGCCTCCGCTGTTTTCTCCCCCTCGGCAAAGGAGACCGGGCTCAAAATGCCTGCCGCCGCGATCCCGAGTGCGCCGGCTGCCGAACCCTTCAGAAAATCACGTCTTGAAATTACCATGTTTTACCTCCTTGAATGATGATTTTTGTAGGGAATCCTGTGATTATTATAACATAATTTGCCGGGAAGTGCTTTGCGCATCTTGCAACACGTTTTGCAAATTGCTATAATAGCGCAGAACCGAATCTATTTGCGGGAGCTGGTAAAGATGGATATCAATATGTTTCAGATCCTGGATCATCTGGTGAACCTCGGAAGCTTTAAGAAGGCCGCCGCCCAAAACTTTGTTTCAACCTCGACGCTGACGCGCCAGATGAGCGCCATGGAAGAAGAACTGGGCTTTATGCTCTTCGAGAGAACACCTTCCGGAATCTGCCTCACACCGCAGGGAGAGTTGTTCTATCAGGAGACGAAGAGCATCCTTCCGATTTTTGAAAGCGCGGTTACCCACGCAAGAATGACAACCTTCGGCCACCAGCCGGTACGTGTGGGAATCTACGGATACAATCGCGACCAGATTACCAATGCGTGCGAGGCCATCAAGAATCAGTTTCCTCAAGTGGATTTTTCCTTTGTTTCCTGTCGTCTCAGAGATACCAGGGCCCTGCTCATGAATCACGGGATTGATCTGGCGCTGCTTGTGAATATTGAAGGCTCCGAGGACAGGCTGCTTGCGGTTCCTTTCTTCGACACCTACAACGCGGTGATTATGTCGGAAAAACACCCTCTGGCCGCGGCGGCAAGCCTCAGATTCCAGGACATCAACGGAGAGACCATCCTGCTCTCTCTGAAGAGGCCCATCGACAGAAACCACGTCGTCATGCGGCATCTTTTTGAAGAAAAGTGCCCCCGGAGCCTGCTGCTTGATTTTCAGAATCCGGAACAGGCTGATGCACTTTGTATGATGAACCATTATCTGATCTCCACAATCGGCCATCTGGAACCGGGAAAAGGCCTGAAGAAGGTCCGGATCGAGGACGCCCCGAAGGTCAAGATCGGCGCGATGTGCCGACTGGAAGATGAAAAGAGTCTGCGGCCAATGATGGAATACTACCGCGACAGGCATTGCCAAGGATGGATCAGGCAATCATGATCGGCCGAAGCGCGGTTTCCTGAACGCCCCTGCCTCCGGGCAGGCATCAGCGTCCGGCTTCCCTGCGCCCGGTTACAGTCCAGGAACCATATTTTTATCATATGATAAATCCAACGTGATTTGTATTTTATTCTTTTTTCCGTCTGTGCTATGATTCATCCATCCTTAGTTGAACAAACGGTTGAGGTCTGCAAGGCGAGGATGCGGATTTCGCCGGACATGGCTGAGACGGAGACATGCGGTGAGAGCCCGGTACATGCCTCTCTGCAGGTAACCCTCCCGAGCCGCGAGCCCAAAGCGAAAGCAAGTAGGTGAGCCGTAGGCGCTGCGTTAAGGCGCAGGGGGTTGTTGGACTCCCGTAAAGCGGCCGCGTCTGCGGCAAAAAAGGTGGCACCACGGATGCGCAGCTGTCCGTCCTTTTGAATTGGACGGGAAGCTGCGATTTTTTCTGGAGGTGCTTTTTATGTGTTGTGTCATGGGTTTTCTGTCCGATCGCTATTCCGCCGATCAGATCCGACCGTATTTCGACCGCACCAGGAGCCGCGGACCTGACGATACGCGGATCGAGCCTGCCGGCAAAGGTCTCCTTTGTTTTCACCGTCTTGCGATTATGGGTCTGCATGACGAGGGGATGCAGCCCTTCTCTCTGGGGAAGAACAAGGTGGTGTGCAACGGTGAGCTCTACGGCTGGCGGAAGCAGAAGCTTCAGCTGGAGGCGCAGGGCTACGTGTTTCAGAGCCACTCCGACTGCGAGCTGCTCCTGCCGCTTTACCGGGAATACGGGCTGGAGATGTTCTCCCTTCTGGACGCGGAGTTCGCCCTGATTCTCTATGACGGAGAGACCGACCGTCTCATTGCGGCCAGGGATCCCATCGGCATCCGGCCGCTCTATTACGGCTATTTCCCGGACGGCAGCATTGCCTTTGCCAGTGAAGCGCAGAACCTTCTCGGGCTCTGCGATCGGATTCTCCCCTTCCCTCCCGGCCACTATTATGCCGACGGAAAATTCGTCCGATACGCAGATCTCACGACGGTGAAAGATCCTCTTCCGGATGATCTTGAGACGGTCTGCCGAAACATCCGGGAA